>CAZECB010000007.1:0-7601 GCA_964510745.1 uncultured Flavobacteriaceae bacterium
TCCAAAATCACCATCTCTATCATCATCTGTATTAACTGCATTACCATAGCGTTCATATTTTAATTTCTTAAAATATTGAGCTGTTGCATCAGGACTCATATTAGGAAAAATGTAAAACGTAGTAGTTTCTAATAAATCAGTATGATTAGTTAAAATATTTTCTGCTAATTGTACAGATAGTTCCACACCTAATAAATGACTTCCGTCTACACCACCAACAATAGCAATAGCAGGATTGCTATCGGGATTTCCATTGGATAAAGTTAATGCCCAAATATCATTACCACCAACAGTTTTTGTTAATGAGTTTAGTTTAGCTTTTGCACCATGTTTTGAAGCTAATGCTTTTAATGCACTACTAATTTGAAATGAATTTCTGTAGTCTTGTTGGGCACTTAATGAGAAGTTACTTAATAAAAGTAAACATCCTATTAGACAGAATGAATATTTAAATTTCATATTTTGAATTGAGTTAATTTTAAGAGGGCAGAAGGTACTATTTATAATATTGTTAAATTTTAGAATTAAGTTTTTTTTAAGAGTTTTAAGAACTCATCTTTTAATCTTAACTTCGCTGAATAGTCAATGTACATACAATGAAATTTATAAAATTAGCCTTAGTTATTGTCGTTTTAATATCTTTTAATTCTTGTTATAAGAACTTGAATTCTTTAGGAGATCATTCTGTTACTGTTTTTGAAAACACTAATTTATATTTTGACTTAGCATTTAGTTCGAATTCAGAACAGCTTAAGGATTCTATTTTAAGGCTAGATGCAGGTCGTGTGATATTAAAAAAAGTAAAACTTCCTAATTATGAGTTACAACCAAAGACGACTGTTAATGTGACATTAACATCTAATGGAGACCCTTGGGATAAATCAGGATCGTTGTTTGTTATCCCTAAATCAGCAAGTGTATCTTTATTAGATTTTGAAACTAAAAAATTTGATTTAAGTACTTTAAATCAAGATTATGCAGCAGTTGTTCCTTTTGAACAAGATGCACTAAGTTATCAACCAAATATTGAATTACTTCGTTTTATGACGCCTTTTGGAGTAGGGTATTTTAATGATAATGAATATACTAAAGATCGTAAACCAATTTACATTCCACATTGGGAAAATGAGGTTAATTGGACACAAGATATTACTCATCTTTTGCCATTACTAGAAGATGAAGTTTATATAGGTGTATATATTGATACTTGGACTAAAGAAGGCTATAATATTTCTGTATCATTAGATTTTGATGAGAGTAATATTACGAATCATAAAAAAGAAAAAGTAAGTGTTTTGCCATTGGTAAATACCGTAAAATATGCAGCAGCACAACGACTATATGATGGATTTGCAAAACAATCTTTAACATATCAATTTGAAACCACTACATTAAAGAATGCCAAACTATATTATACAACTACTGGTCATGGTGGACACTCTGGAGGTGATGAATTTGTTAAAAAAGAGAATGTTATAGTTTTAGACAATGAAATTATAAAACAATTTATCCCTTGGCGTGATGATTGTGCTAGTTTTAGACGTTTTAACCCGAGTTCTGGTGTATGGAAACGAACCACACAGTGGAAAGGCGAAGAGATTGATGAACGGTTAGCATCATCAGATTTATCACGCTCTAATTGGTGCCCTGGAAGTAAAGTGACGCCAGAGGTTATTGAATTAGGAGATTTATCTGCTGGAACTCATTTTCTTAAAATTGGAATTCCCGAAGCACAAGTTGCCGCAAATAACGAAAATAATTATTGGATGGTTTCTGCATATATCGTTTATGATAAATAATGATTACTTTTATATAATTACTTAAAAAACCAACATTATGAAACGTATTCTTCTAATTTTAATCTCTTAGGGTTTAATTCCCCGATGCTTGCATCGCTTTTTAGAGGAAAGTTTGAAAACGGATGGTTTTCGATTTAGAAATCATATTCCTCTGAATGCCTCGTATGCTTGCATCGAGGTGGTTTACTCATTGCACTTGTAAGCCCTTTTATATTTTCCCAAAATTGTGAATCTTTTTCACCTTATAAACAAGGGATGATTTTAGAATACACTAACTATAATAAAAAAGGAAAAGAGAAGTCTATTGAAAGGCATCACATTAAATCTGTAACTAATTCAGGAGGTAACCTTGTAATAGAAATAGAATCTTCTGAAGTGAGTAAAAAAAAGAACACGCCTATTAACTTATATACACTTAAGTGTGAAAACGGTAATTTTTTAGTTGATATGTCAAATTACACATCACATAGGGCAGGTGATAATGATAATGAAAGTTTTAATGTTAAAGCAACTGGAGATTTCTTAGAGTTTCCCACTGATATGAATCCTAATAGCCAACTAAAAGATGGCAATATTGATATAGAACTTGGTAGTAGTGAATCGTCTTTAGCGATTGCAAATATGGAAGTAAATAATAGAAAAGTTTTGGAGAACGGAACTTTAATTACTAAAGCAGGAGCTTTTGAAGGGTATAAAATCTCTTTTGATTATTTGTTTAATATGGGTTTTATAAAAATTAGAGGCTCTGGTATTGAATGGTACGTTGATGGTATAGGCATAGTAAGAACAGAGAGTTATAGTAAAAAAGGAAAATTACGTTGGACACGTGAGTTAACTAAAATTGAAAATAATTAATTTAATTTACAGTTAATAACTCTCAATAACTTCACTTCAAATCTTTCTACTAAATTCATATTTTGCATTTATAAAATTTAAAAGCAAAAATTGAAAGTCTGTATTGCTGAAAAACCTAGCGTAGCTCGAGAAATAGCCACTGTTTTAGGAGCCAACACTAAATATGATGGTTACTATGAAGGTAATGGTTATGCTGTAACGTATACGTTTGGACATTTATGCACACTTAAAGAGCCGAACGATTATAAACCATATTGGAAAAGTTGGGACCTAAATAATCTCCCTATGCTACCAGAGAAGTTTGAAACTAAAGTATCAAAGGATTCTGGAATTCAAAAACAATTTAAGATCGTTAAAGGATTATTTGATAGAGCAGATGTAGTTATTAATTGTGGAGATGCTGGTCAAGAAGGAGAATTGATACAACGTTGGGTCTTAAATGAAGCAAATTATCAAGGAGAAGTACAGCGCTTATGGATTTCATCACTAACCACTGAGGCTATAAAAGAAGGTTTTAAAAACCTTAAATCAGCAAAAGATTATGATAACCTATACTATGCAGGATATTCACGTGCTATAGGCGATTGGTTATTGGGTATGAATGCCACGCGATTATATACTGTTAAGCATGGCGGGTATAAACAAGTGCTCTCCGTTGGGCGAGTACAAACACCAACATTAGCAATGTTAGTGAATCGGTTTAAAATTATCAAAAATTTCAAACCACAACCTTATTGGGAGTTACAGACCTTATACCGTGATACATTATTTAGTTATGAAGAAGGGCGTTTTTTAAAGATGGAAGATGGAGAAAAGCTTGCTAATATTGTAAAAACGCATGATTTTGAGATTGTATCCATTACTAAAAAAGCAGGTAATGAATATGCTCCTAAATTATTTGATTTAACCGGCTTACAAGTATATTGTAATACAAAATTCGGTTTCTCTGCAGATGATACGCTAAAAATTGTTCAAAAATTATATGAGCAAAAAGTAGTGACGTATCCTAGAGTAGACACAACCTTTTTACCAAATGACGTCTATCCTAAAGTGCCTTCTATCTTAAAAAACCTTACTAATTATACAGGTTTAATTAAACCTTTATTAGGTCAAAAAATAAAGAAAACAAAAAAAGTATTTGATGATAATAAAGTAACTGATCATCATGCTATCATTCCAACTGGAGTACAAATAAAGCTGCAATACAATCAACAGCAGGTTTATGATATTATCGTGCGTCGTTTTATTGCCGTATTTTATAATGATTGTAAAGTATCTAACACTACAGTTATAGGTAAAGCTGAAACCGTTAATTTTAAAACTACAGGTAAAGAAATATTAGAAAAAGGATGGCGTATTGTTTTTGAAAATAAAGCAGACAATATTTCAACTACGAAAGACAAGTTATTACCTTCTTTTGAAAAAGGAGAAAAAGGATCTCATGAACCTTCATTTTTAGAAAAACAGACCAAGCCACCTAATCAGTTCACTGAAGCCTCACTTTTAAGAGCTATGGAAACTGCAGGAAAACAGGTTGATGATGATGAGCTAAGAGAAATTATGAAAGAGAATGGTATTGGACGCCCATCTACACGTGCCAATATTATTGAAACACTCTTTAGAAGAAAGTATATTAAACGGAATAAAAAACAAGTACTACCTACATCTACGGGGATTCAATTGATTGATACGATTCAAAATAAACTATTAAAATCAGCTGAGTTAACTGGAAAATGGGAAAAGCAATTAAAAGATATTGAAAAAGGTGAGTTTAACGCTGGAAGTTTTATCAAGCAGATGAAACAGATGGTGGATCAGCTGGTATATGAAGTGCGAAGTGAAACTAAAAAAGCGAATATTTCAGCAACTACTGAGAAATCAATTTCTAAGCCTAAAAAGAAAGTAGTAAAAACAGCAACAGGAATAACGTCTGAAACTTGCCCAAAATGTAAAAACAGTACGATTGCAAAAGGGAAATCTGCTTATGGTTGTTTGAATTATAACAAGGGATGTGATTTTGTATTACCTTTTAAGTTTGAAGGGAAAGCCATTTCAGAAAAGCAATATATCAGGTTATTAAAAAAAGGATCTACTGTTAACTTAAAAGGATTTAAAATCAATAAAGTTACAGCAGAAGGTTTACTAAGATTCGATACTGATTTTAAATTAAAATTTGAAGCTAAAGTTAAAATCAACTCAAAAAATAATATTTGCCCAAAATGTAACACAGGTACTATTATTAAAGGTAAAGAAGCTTACGGTTGTAGCAATTATAAAAATGGTTGTGACTTTAGATTTAGCTATAATATAATTAGAGAAAAAGCTAACGGGAAACAGTTAACTAAAGACTTAGTGTATTCTATTTTAAGTCAAAATAATTAAACCAATCCATTAATAATTTCAGGCTTTACTTCATGAACACCTTCAAAAGGAATGATATTAATATGATTTCCAAATAATTCATTAGCACGAACAGTTTCAGATTGTATTCGCTCTTCATTTAAATACTCATCTTTATCACCATAATAAAATGATACTTTAGTGTTTTGGATTAAAAATTTAAAATCTTTAGATGTTAATTCTTTAGGAATACTACCAGATAATAATACCAATTGAGAACATTGTAAGTTTCGTTTAGCGACATAACGAAGTGATACCGAAACGCCTTGAGAATACCCTAATACAATAATATTTTTACCTGTATTTGTCAACCCTTCGGCTTCAAAAACAGCATCGTAATAGGTCATAATATTATTAGTTTCTGCAACTGTATTTTCTCTAGTTAACCAACTAGCACCAACATGTTTAAATTGCTTAGTGATATAATATTTACTAGCTGCTTGAGGTGCAATAATATAGTTTTCGTCTGAATTTAATTCTTTAAAATATTTCAAAAAAAACCGACTTAAATACCCCATGCCATGACATACAAACCAAATGTGCTTTGTTTTATTACTAAGTGTATTTAAAGTAGAATAGGTATTTGTAGTTTGATATGAGATTTCTTTTTCTATTGAATTCATTTCAGCTCGGGTTTTGTACTTTTACAGTTCTAAAAAACAAAGGTACATATCTATTTATAGAATAATAAAACAAATAATTTAATGACATTATCTAAAGAACAAACCCTTATACAAGCAAATGCAGTCTGTGAAAACACGCTAATGCAAACTTTAAATATAGAATTTGTAGACTATGGAGATGATTTTGTAGTAGCACGTATGCCCGTTAATTCGAGAGTGCATCAGCCTGATGGTGTTTTACATGGCGGAGCTACTGTTGCTTTGGCAGAAACTACTGGGAGTTTTGCAGCGCATATGTTTTTAAATTTAGAGAAAACATTTGTACGGGGTATTGAAATTTCTGCAAACCACCTTAAAAGTGTAAAATCAGGATTTGTATATGCTAAAGCTACGTTTATTCATAAAGGTCGTACTACACAATTATTTGATATTAGAGTGACTGATGATCATGATAATTTAGTGTCACTGTGTAAATTAACCACGGTATCACTTCCTAATAAAAAGTAAATGCACTTGGAAGAGTTTTTTGAAACAATATCAGAACAATTTAATACTAAACTTCCTTTTGTTGCTTATCAAAAACCTAAGTCTATTGAAATAAAAGCACTGTTTCAATCAGACGATGTATTGCATAATACAAATGATTTTAAAGATTCAGGCTTTGTATTTTCTCCTTTTAACTCAGAAAATGAATCTATTTTAATTCCTTTGAATCGATCTAAAATTGTTACAGTAAAACGTACGGTTTTAAATAATAATAATATTAAAAAGGAATTTGGAATATCTGAAACAGATAAAAAAGAACACATTGATATTGTTGAAAAAGCAATTAAAACAATAAAAGATACTCCGCTTGAAAAAGTAATTGTTTCTAGAAAGAAAACGGTTTTAATTGACGAGATAAATCCAATTGAAATATTCAAACGATTATTAGTTACTTATAAAGCTGCATTTGTATATTGTTGGTATCATCCTAAAGTTGGCTTATGGCTAGGAGCTAGTCCAGAAACATTATTGAAGTTAGAAGGGAACAGGTTTTCGTCTATGGCATTAGCAGGAACTCAAATCTATCAAGGTGATTTAGATGTAGAGTGGGGACGCAAAGAGAAAGAAGAACAACAGCTAGTTACTAATTTCATCATAAAGAATTTAGAATCTTTTTCAGAAACATTAAATATATCAAAAACTACAACTAGTAGAGCTGGAAACTTATTACATCTAAAAACAAATATCTCAGGGGGTTTAAAAACAGATTCTAAATTAAAAGACCTTATTTATGCGTTACATCCAACACCGGCTATTTGCGGGTTACCAAGAGAAGCTGCAAAATCATTCATTCTTGAAAATGAAAATTATGATAGAACATTTTATACAGGGTTTCTAGGGGAGTTGAATTTAGAAACAGAATTATCTTCTCGTTCTAGTCAACGAAATATAGAAAATAGAGCATATACTATAAGAAGAAAGCAGACGGAACTATTTGTTAATTTACGTTGTATGCAAATTAATAATAATAAAGCCGATATTTATGTAGGTGGAGGCATTACGAAAGATTCAATTCCTGAAAATGAATGGGATGAAACGGTATCAAAAGCTCAAGTAATGAAATCTGTTTTATAAGCGATATATGTCTTTATGATTTCTTATTTTTACGCTAGATTAAATCTCAATGAAATTACCTAAAAACCCGCTTGCACAAGCAATTATTCAGCTTTGTGAACTTAAAAATATAAAGCATATTGTAATTTCTCCAGGAAGTAGAAATGCACCACTTACTATTGGGTTTACAAATCACACGTATTTTAAAAGTTATAGTATTGTTGATGAGCGTTGTGCCGCATTTTTCGCTTTAGGAATTGCTCAAAAATCACAAGAACCGGTGGTGTTAGTGTGCACTTCTGGTAGTGCATTACTTAATTATTAT
>CAZECB010000007.1:7611-18500 GCA_964510745.1 uncultured Flavobacteriaceae bacterium
TATTATCCAGCGATTGCTGAGGCGTATTACAGTGATATTCCTTTAATTGTAATATCTGCAGATAGACCAATGCACATGATTAATATTGGTGATGGACAAACTATTAATCAAGCTAATGTATTTGAAAATCATATCTTATTTTCTGCTAACTTAAATGGAAATATAAATATAAATAAATCGCTTAAAGATGATGAGTTACTAATTAATGAAGCGCTAAATACAACAATCATAAATAAAGGCCCTGTACATATTAATGTGCCATTTGATGAGCCTTTATATGGATTGGTAGATGATTTTTCAATATCAGTTTCAGAGATAGCTGCAATACCTCCAACTATTAAAAATGAAGATTTTACAGTATATCATGACATATGGAATTTTTCAAAACGAAAATTAGTATTAGTAGGGGTTAATCCTTTAGATGCAGTTGAGCAAACTTATTTAGATCATTTAGCAACAGATGATAGTATTATTGTGCTAACTGAAACGACCTCTAATTTACATCATGATTCATTTTTTTCAAGTATAGATAAACTCATAGCACCATTATCATCAAGTGAATTTAAAAAACTTAAGCCTGAAATACTATTAACCTTTGGGGGCTTAGTTGTTTCAAAAAAAATAAAAGCATTTTTAAGACGATATCAACCTAAGCATCATTGGCATATTGATACAAAGAAAGCTAATAACACATTTTTCTGCTTAGATAAGCATTTTAAAATGACAGTAAACGCTTTTTTTGAACAACTATTAACTTCAAAACCAAAGATAAAAAGCGACTATAAACCGTATTGGGAAGTTGTAAAACAAACTAGAAATGTAAATCATGATCACTATATAAAGACGATTCCCTTTAGTGATTTTAAAGCATTTGAGATTCTTCTAAAAAGCCTTCCTGAAAATACTAATTTACAATTAGGTAACAGCTCTACAGTACGTTATGCACAACTATTCAATCTTGATACGACTATAACAGTATATTGTAATAGAGGTACTAGTGGAATAGATGGGAGTACATCTACTGCCATAGGATCTGCAATCATATCTAAACAACAAACTATTTTAATCACAGGAGATTTGAGTTTCTTTTATGATAGTAATGCATTGTGGAACAATTATATCCCAAAAGATTTTAGAATTATATTAATTAATAATAGTGGTGGAGGAATTTTTAGAATCTTACCAGGAAATAAAAATACTGATAATTTTGACACTTATTTTGAAACAAAACATAGCCTTACTGCAACTCACTTATGTAAAATGTATGATTTTGAATACCAGTCGGTTTCAGCTAGTGATCAATTAAAAAACAGCTTAAAAAATTTTTATAAAAACGGAAGCCAACCAAAACTTTTGGAAGTATTTACACCTAGTAAAATTAATGATGAAGTGCTGTTAAACTATTTTAATTGTATTTAATCGGATATATTAAAATTCATCAGAGAATAAAAGTAAATTTTTATAAAAATTGTATCTTTACAAGACAAGTATAACCTTTAAAAACTAATAATGTTATGAGTAAACGTGACGACCTTATTGCTAAATATGCATCAGACTTAAAAGACAAATGTAATGTAAATCCTGATATGGGTTTTTTAACTAAAGTAACTATTGGTTGCGGTCCATCAATTTACAATGCAGATGCCGCTACAGTATCTGGAAGTGATGCCTCTGAATTAGCTACTGTAAAAAATAATTTCTTAATTAAGAAGTTAGGTTTAAAAGATAGCGCAGATTTAGATAAGGCAATTGACTCTGTTATGGATACTTATGGACGTTCTAATCGTAATAAATATAGAGCAGTAGTTTATTATTTATTAGCTAAGCATTTCAAAAAAGAATCTGTTTATAAATAGAAAAATAGAGTTTCTTAAAATTATAATGAGCGTTATAGTTTCGATTTATTTCGGAATTGTAACGCTTTTTATATTTCCACACGCAATATGATTACATTTGCAAAATGATAAAAATTGGAGAATATAATTCACTAGCAATATTAAGAGAAGCAGAGCAAGGTATTTACTTGTCTGATGATGATGAAAATGAAGTGTTACTTCCTAACAGATATGTTCCTGAAACGTTTAAAATTTGGGACAAACTAGAAGTATTTGTTTATCTAGATAATGATGAACGACTCGTTGCTGTTACAGATAAGCCTTATATAATTAAAGGAGGGTTTGCATTATTACGTTGTAATCAAGTAACAGATATAGGTGCTTTTTTAGATTGGGGGCTTGTTAAAGAGTTATTTTGCCCTTTTCAACAACAAGCTTTTAAAATGAAGGCAGGTGGTTGGTATTTAGTACATTGCTATTTAGATGAAAAATCTGAACGTTTAGTAGCTTCAAGTAAAACAAATCAATTTCTAGATAATAGTAAATTAACCGTTAATCAATTTGATGAAGTAGATATAATAATATCACACCCTTCAGACTTAGGAATGAATGTGATTGTAAATAAAATTCATGCAGGATTAATTTTTAAAGATGATATTTTTAAAGACTTAAGTATTGGTGATAAGTTAAAAGGAATTGTTAAAAAAGTAAGATCAGGAAACAAACTAGATATCTCATTAGGGCAAATAGGTTATAGAAATATAGAACCAAATGCTAAATTAATTTTAGAACATTTAGAAGATAATAGTGGTTTTTTAAATTTGACTGACAAATCAACTCCAGAGTCTATTAAAGATACTTTACAAATGAGTAAAAAGAACTTTAAAAAAGCAGTAGGAACACTTTATAAACAAAGACTAATAAGTATAAAAACAGATGGTATTTATCTTAATTAAGTTTATCACTATATTTAAGATTTTTATAATCCCATTTGCTTAGTCCAATTAATACCTTCATATAAGTCTGTAAAACGCTCTACATTAGCACTATTTAAAAACATACGCTCTACAGCATCATTAAAAAGACTTTTTTTATTATTAGAAATTATAGCATAAGATTTAAGGTGGTAATAACTTTTATAAAATTTAAACCAATCCGTTGGTTTTAAAGAGTAATTATTTACTCTATTAGAAATATATCCTATAGAATGATTTTTACCATAAAACTCTTCAACAATCTTAATTGCGTCTTGAGCAATTTTCCAATCATATATTATTCCTGAATTAATTTCATAAACAACAAAAGCATCAAAAAAGTAATATGCACCCTCTTTAGATATATGTGCCTTTTTTATTAAATGAGTTATATTACTTTCTGCAACCTTCAATAACTTAATTTTGAGCTTACGTGAATTTAATATCACAATTATAAATCTTAAAAAGATAAACTAAAAATTAAAGTTTTTCGATAAATTGTAATTATTTAGGTTGTAATGAACTTATAGATAATATTTTTGAAGATTTAAATATCTACTACAAACCTCTACTAACTTATTTTTAAAATTATTTAAAATTAGATTTTGAATTACTAATAAGACTAATTTGCTTAGTCCAATTAACAGCCTCATATAAATCTGTGAAACGTTCTACATTTGTATTTCTCATAAACATGCGTTCAATTGAGGCGCTAAAAATACTTTGTTTAGTATTAGAGACTATAGCATAAGATTTGACATGATAATTATTTTTGTAGAATTTTAACCAATCCGTTGGTTTTATAGAGTAGTCATTAATTCTATTTGTAATATACCCAATAGATGGATTTTTACCATAAAAATCTTCAGCTACTTTAATAGCTTCTTTAGCGATTTCCCATGTGTAAGTTACTCCTGCATTAATTTCAGAAATAGTAAACTCATCAAAATAATAATATACTCCCTCCTTAGAAACAAAAGTTCCTTGTACTAAATTTATTAAACTACTATCTTTTACTTTCAATGATTGATTTTTAAATTCTGTGTAAATATAATATTCGATATATAAATTATAAAAAATATAAGTTATAACTAGAAATATTCGATAAATTGTTATTATTAAAGGGCATAATGAAGTTTCTTGTTAAATTTCTAAAGCTAAATTAGCTTTAACCCAGTTTACAGCTCCATCTAAAGACGAAAACTGTTTTCTAGAGTTATTAAAAAAATGATTTTCTATTTTAAATACCTGTTTAGCAATACTTGAGTAAGATACTGTTGCAAAAACACTTATATTACTAAAGAAATCATCAAATAATTTAGCATCAGAAAGTACAATTGAATATGAATTAATTCTGTTAGATATTAATCCAAAATTATCAAGTCCAAAATGTTCTCTGGTCAACACAGAAAACTCTTTAAGATCTTTAAAGTCAATATTAAGACCTTCATTGACCTCTACTATGACAAAAGAATCAAAAAAGATAATTTCACCAAGTTGAATAGAATAATGCTTTTTATGATGATTATATGCTATTGAATCAATTGTTTTCATAAAAACAGGGGCAATATACTATGTGCACATACTGTATCCAAATTTAATTCGAATTATACTATAAAATCCTTATTTTTACATACGAAAAGCAGAAATTAATGAAGCAAATAAATTGGGTAACGGTTAAAGAGTTTAAAGACATTACCTATAAAAAGCATAATGGTGTAGCTAGAATAGCATTTAATAGGCCTAATGTTCGTAATGCATTTCGTCCTCAGACTACTAAAGAGTTATATGAAGCGTTTTATGATGCCAATGAAGATGTATCTATTGGTGTTGTACTATTAAGTGCTGAAGGGCCATCTACAAAGGATGGTGTGTATTCGTTTTGTAGTGGCGGAGATCAAAAAGCAAGAGGTCATCAAGGCTATGTGGGTGAAGATGGATATCACCGTTTAAATATATTAGAAGTACAACGCTTAATTCGTTTTATGCCTAAAGCTGTTATTGCTGTAGTCTCTGGCTGGGCAGTAGGTGGAGGTCATAGTTTACATGTGGTTTGTGATTTAACATTAGCGAGTAAAGAACACGCTATTTTTAAACAAACAGATGCTGATGTCACTAGTTTTGATGGCGGATATGGATCAGCTTATTTAGCAAAAATGGTAGGGCAGAAAAAAGCACGTGAAATTTTCTTTTTAGGTCGAAATTACTCTGCACAAGACGCCTATGAAATGGGAATGGTAAATGCCGTTATACCTCATGATGAATTAGAAGATACTGCGTATGAATGGGCTCAAGAGATTTTAGCAAAATCTCCCACTTCTATTAAAATGCTAAAGTTCGCCATGAATTTAACAGATGACGGTATGGTTGGGCAGCAAGTATTTGCAGGAGAAGCAACCCGATTAGCTTATATGACAGAGGAAGCTACAGAAGGACGTAACGCATTTCTTGAAAAACGAAAACCTAATTTTGAAAAAAAATGGATCCCTTAAATAACTAATGATTAATAATCATAGTAATTTACTTAATTAATATATATTCTCCTTTAAATGGATAGATTAAAATTATGGATTTCAGCGTTTAGATTAAGAACATTACCCTTATCAGTCTCTGGAATTATTATTGGATCTTGTTTTGCATATTATAATGGTTTTTTTAAAATCACTACATTCGTACTAGCAATTTTAGTGACACTTAGCTTACAAATTTTATCAAATTTGGCTAATGATTATGGAGATGGTGTTAAAGGAACAGATAATGAAGATAGAATAGGACCAGAGCGCGCTATACAAAGCGGTAAGATAACTCCTCAAGAGATGTTTACAGCAATTAGAACAAATATTTTAATTGTAATTATGCTCATTTTTTTATTAATTTTATCTTCTTTTGGTACTAAAAATTTTTTATACTCAATCAGTTTTTTTGGATTAGGAATCATATCTATTTGCGCTGCAATTAAATATACCATTGGGGAATCTGCTTATGGTTATAAATCTTTAGGAGATATTATGGTATTCATTTTCTTTGGTTTATTAAGTGTCATGGGTAGCTATTTTTTATTCGCCAGACAATTAGATCATATTTTAATTTTACCAGCTTGTGCTGTTGGATTATTGAGCGCAGGTGTGCTTAATCTTAACAATATGAGGGATATAAAATCTGATGAATCTTCTAATAAAATTACAGTGGCTGTAAAATTGGGTTTAGAAAAGTCAAAAGTATACCACAAAGCATTGATTGTAGTTGCAATGATTTTATCTTTAATATTCAGTATATTATATTATACTGCACCTTTAAATTTCATTTTTATACTAGCTTATATTCCTTTAATTAAACATTTACAATTTGTTAAAAAAGTAGAAGACCCAAAATTATTAGATCCACAATTAAAAGTATTAGCGTTTACTACTTTTATTTTCTCAATTTTACTAGGAATAGGATATTTACAAAACGCTTTTTAAAGAAATACTTTATGCTTAAAGCATTTTATTATAACTACATTTTAAATTTCAAAAAACCTAGCGGTACCTCCCGTGGCGTTATGAAGCAAAGAGAAACTTGGTTTATTATTTTAAAGCATAATAATAAAGAAGGTGTAGGGGAATGTGCTGTTTTAAAAGGATTGAGTATTGATGATCGTTCAGATTATGAGTCAAAGCTAAAATGGGTGTGTCATCATATTGAACTAGGGCTTGAGACTTTATTAAATGAGTTGCAAGAATTTCCTTCTATCCAATTTGGATTAGAAATGGCCTTTCTGTCTTTAGAATCCCACGATAAGTTTGAATTGTTTCTATCTTCATTTATACAAAATAAAGTAGCTATACCTATTAATGGATTGATTTGGATGGGAGAGAAACAATTCATGAAACAACAAATTGTAGATAAATTAAAACAAGGGTTTGATTGCATAAAAATGAAAATTGGAGCCATTGATTTTGATACAGAAATTGAATTGCTCAAGTCCATCCGAAATGAATTTACTTCTAAAGACATAGAATTGCGAGTTGATGCTAATGGTGCATTTTCAAGTGATAATGCTCTAGAGAAATTAAAAATTTTATCTGAATTAGATATACATTCTATTGAACAACCAATACAACCCAATCAATTTCAAGTAATGGCAATGCTCTGTGAACAATCTCCGTTAGATATCGCTTTAGATGAAGAATTGATTAGCGTATTTTCTACAGAAAGCAAACAAAAATTATTACAAGCTATTAATCCGCAATACATCATCTTAAAACCTAGTTTAATTGGTGGTTTTAAAGGGAGTCATGAATGGATTCAACTTGCAGAACAACAACAAATTGGTTGGTGGATAACAAGTGCTTTAGAGAGCAATATAGGGCTTAATGCTATAGCACAATGGACGCATACTTTAAACAACACAATACCTCAAGGTTTAGGTACAGGGAGCTTATTTACTAATAATTTTGAGTCACCTTTACAAGTTAAAAGCGGCGCGTTATATTATGATAAAAGCACAAATTGGAATTTTAAATTAAACTAAATGAATTATATACAACAAGCATTTAAAGGTCAACATGAATGGTGGCAATATATACTAGGCATAATAATCATATTTATTGGATGGCAAGTCATAGGAGCTGTTCCTTTTTCATTTGTAGTGTTTTCAGAAGTTTTAAAAAACGGAGGAAATATACTAGAACTAAATTCAGCTGATTTATTATCAGTTTTAGAACCTAACTTAAATTTGTTTTTAACGCTTTTAATGTTTGCTTTTGGTTTGCTAGCATTGTTTCTAGTCGTAAAATTTTTACATAAATTATCTTTACTAAAACTAACAACAACTCGAAAAAAAATAGATTGGAAACGAGTATTCTTTTCGTTTTTCTTTTGGGGTATTATTTCATCAGGATTAACTTTAATGGATTATTATACCAACCCTGAATCTTACGTATATAACTTTGAGTTTTCAAGATTTATAGTATTAGCAATTATTGCAATTATATTAGTACCAATACAAACTAGCTTTGAAGAGTACTTATTTCGAGGTTATTTGATGCAAGGTTTAGGGGTCATTTTTAAAAATAAATGGTTACCATTATTATTGACGTCTGCTGTGTTTGGATTACTACACATTGCAAATCCAGAAATAGAGCAACTAGGGTATATTCTGCTAGTTTATTATATAGGCACAGGATTATTTTTAGGAGTAATTACATTAATGGATGATGGATTAGAGTTAGCCATCGGTTTTCATGCTGCAAATAATTTGTTTACCGCTTTATTAGTCACAGCAGATTGGACTGCCTTTAAAACACACTCGATCTTAAAAGATATCTCAGAACCTGAAAAAGCAGGATTTATAGATGTATTTCTTCCAGTGTTTGTAATCTTTCCAATATTACTATTCATTTTCTCAAAAAAGTATAAATGGACCAATTGGAAAGAGAAATTGACAGGGAAAGTTGAACCTTCTATAAGTGAAGGTTACAAAATTATTGGAGACTCTTAAATAATGTCAAGTTTTAATAAAATTCATATTGATTTTAAGTTAAACGGATTACATTATAACCGTAATAATTTAAAACAACTTGCATTAAATTTTATTAACTCAGGAATTGAGTTTAAAAGGCATATAGGTGATTTTTTTATAGAATGGTTAGATGATATAGATACTATTTTTGTTAAAACTTCTGGTTCTACAGGAGTTCCAAAAACCATTCAATTAAAAAAAGAAGCTATGGTACATTCAGCGTTAGCTACAGGGGTATATTTTAATTTACAATCTACTCAAAGCGTATTACACTGTTTACCTAGTAATTTTATAGCTGGTAAGATGATGCTAGTAAGAGCTTTAATTTTAGGGTTAGAGATAGATATAATAGAACCATCATCCAAACCTTTGGAAAACAATAAAAAACAATATGATTTTTCTGCAATGGTACCATTACAAGTACAAAACTCATTATCAAAATTAAATGCAATTAAAACACTTATAGTTGGTGGAGCAGCAGTCTCAAAACCATTAATCAGTAAATTACAAGGCCTCTCTACAGCGATTTATGCTACTTATGGAATGACTGAAACTATCACTCACATAGCTATAAGACAACTTAATCATAACCCTGAAAATGATTACTACAAAATTCTTCCTAATATAGCAGTCTCAACAGATGACAGAAATTGTTTAGTTATTGATGCACCTAATCGGCATTCACAAAAAATAATTACTAATGATGTTATTGAACTTAAATCAACGTCTAGCTTTAAACTTTTAGGGCGTTATGATACGGTGATTAACTCTGGCGGAATAAAATTTATTCCAGAACAAATTGAAGAGAAACTCCAACATATCATACACTCTCGTTTTTTTATTGCTTCTGAAGAAAATAATAAGTTAGGGCAACAGTTAATTATTGTCATAGAAGGCAAAACAACTATAGCTAAATCTGTATTTAGTGTACTAACTAAATATGAAAAGCCTAAAAAAATA
This sequence comes from uncultured Flavobacteriaceae bacterium, assembly GCA_964510745.1. Classification (GTDB taxonomy): domain Bacteria; phylum Bacteroidota; class Bacteroidia; order Flavobacteriales; family Flavobacteriaceae; genus AU392. The sequence goes on from CAZECB010000007.1 coordinate 16,884, forward strand.
TACTATTTAAATGAATTTGTAGAAACTGTAACCGCAAAAATAAACCGGTTAGAAACTCTGAAATTAATTAATTAACACGTTTACTCACTCAAAAGTACACTTCACTCATTATTGGTTTTATAAACTAAAGATTGGATATAGTTTTATATCAAACTTTAAAACAAAAAATCAATGAAAAAACTAATTTTAATGATATGTATATTGCTAGGAGCAATACACATACAAGCACAAGAAAAAACAATACGTGGCATAGTAACCTCTTCTGATAATGGAAACCCAATTCCAGGAGTAAGTGTTTTAGTAAAAGGAACGAAAAGAGGTGTTCAGACCAATTTTGATGGAAAATATGAATTAAAAGCAAGTTTGGGAGAAAAATTAATATTCTCTTATATAGGCTTAAAAACTAAAGAAATTATAGTTGGAAGCCCAAATATCATAAATGTTTCTTTAGATGCTGATTCAGCTGCACTAGAAGAAGTTGTAGTAATTGCTTATGGTACTCAAAGAGGTTTTAAAAGTCATAGGGTCAAAAAAACAAAACCATCTGTAGGACAATTATTGCAAGGACAAGTTGCAGGAGTTAATATTTCTAATTCAACAGGACGGCCAGAAGCCAATACAAAAATTATTATCAGAGGAGCTAACTCTATTAACTTAACAACACCATTATATGTCGTTGATGGAGTTCCAGTTAATGAAACAGATTTTAACTCATTAACTCCCAAGAAAATTAAAGACATCAAAGTATTTAAAAATGATAAAGCAACTGCTTTATATGGAAATAAAGGCGCAAATGGCGTGATAGTAATATCAACTAAAGGAAGAAAACAGCAAACAGATTTATCTATTATTGATGATTTTTATAATGAATCTTATGCTGAAATTACCGAAAATAAATTTGAGAGAACCAACTTGTCACCATTATCTACATTCTCTATTGATGTTGATAAAGCGTCTTATAGTAATATTAGACGTATGATAAATGAAGGACGAAAAATCCCTTTTGATGCTGTGAAAATTGAAGAAATGATTAATTATTTTGATTATAATTATCCGCAACCAACAGGAGCGCATCCTTTTTCAATTAATTCAGAAATGGCCCAAACCCCTTGGAATAAGGAAACTAAAATTGTGAAAATTGGTTTACAGGGAAAAACCTATGACAACGAGGAGTTGCCAGCCTCAAACCTAACTTTTTTAATAGATGTATCGGGGTCTATGGGTGCTCATAATAAATTACAATTATTAAAACCTGCATTTAAATTATTGATAAGTCAATTAAGAAAAAAAGATAAAGTATCTATTGTAGTATATGCAGGTGCTGCAGGAGTGGTTTTAAAACCTACTTCTGGAGATAAAAAAGAAATTATAATTAATGCTTTAGATAATTTACAAGCTGGTGGCTCTACAGCTGGAGGAGAAGGCATTGAATTAGCATACAAATTGGCGCAAGAACATTTCATTAAAAAGGGCAATAACAGAGTAATTTTAGCTACTGATGGCGATTTTAATATTGGTGCATCAAGTGATAAAGATATGAAGAAATTGATTGAAGAGAAACGTAAATCAGGTGTATTTTTATCGGTATTAGGGTTCGGATATGGTAACTATAAAGAT
>CAZECB010000008.1:0-18280 GCA_964510745.1 uncultured Flavobacteriaceae bacterium
CTTGATGGAAAGAAACTTAGCAATGATATTAAAGATGAAATTGCAGTTGAAGTCAATAAAATAGTTGCTAATGGCAAAAAAGTACCGCACTTAGCTGCAGTAATAGTTGGAAGTGATGGTGCTAGTTTAACCTATGTTGGTAGTAAAGTTCGTGCTTGTGAACGTGTAGGTTTTGAATCTACTTTAGTGTCTTTGCCAGAAACTACTTCTGAAGACGAATTACTAAGTAAAGTATCAGAATTAAATAATGACGATAGTATTGACGGTTATATTGTTCAATTACCATTGCCTAAGCATATTGATGAACAAAAAGTGTTAATGGCTGTAGATCCTAATAAAGATGTAGACGGCTTTCATCCTGTTAATGTGGGTAAAATGACTTTAGATTTACCATCGTTTTTACCTGCAACACCATATGGTATTATGGAGATGTTAGAACGGTATGAGGTTGAAACTTCTGGAAAAAACGTAGTGGTTATTGGTCGTAGTCATATAGTAGGACGCCCAATGAGCATTTTAATGAGTCAGAAGCGTAAAGCAGGAAACGCTACAGTAACGATTGCTCATAGCAGAACTCAAAATTTATCTAAAATTACTAAAGAAGCAGATATCATTGTAGCTGCATTAGGTGTTTCAGAATTTTTAACTGGTGATATGGTTAAAGATGGTGTTGTGATTATTGATGTAGGTATTACTCGTGTTCCTGACGATAGTAAGGAAAGAGGCTATCGTATTGCTGGTGATGTGCATTTTGGAAGTGTGAGTCAAAAAGCAAGTTTTATTACACCTGTTCCAGGAGGCGTAGGACCTATGACAATTGCGATGCTGTTAAAAAATACACTGCAAGCAAGAAAACAATCTCAATAAAGTTAATTTTTTAATTAGCAAAAATCATACCCATATCTTTAAAGCTCTTAAATTCAATCGCATTTCCAGAAGGGTCTTTAAAAAACATGGTAGCTTGCTCACCAACTTCGCCTTTAAATCGAATATAAGGCTCTATAATAAACTCAATACCTTTCGATTTTAAATCTTTAGATAAGTTTTCAAAAACTTCCCAAGGTAACACAACTCCAAAATGAGGTACAGGCACGTGTTTGCCATCTACTGGGTTTGTAGCAATAGCATCATCACTTTTTTCTTGATAATGAATAACGAATTGATGTCCGAAAAAATTAAAATCAACCCAATGATCACTACTTCGTCCTTCTTCGCATCCTAAAACATCTCTATAAAAAGTTCGACATTCATCTAAATTATGGACAGGAACGGCTAAATGAAAGGGAGTTAATGTTTGCATCGATTTAAATTTTAAGTGAAGTAAAAATAATATTTAATTTTAAAATTTTCCAGAAATGATTTGCATTAACTCTATCGTTTCTCCATTAGGGCCTTTGAAAAATTTATGCTTAGTTGTTAATCCATTCATTTCAACGGTTTCGATAGGGCGTAAAACTTCACCATCAGCTTTTAAAATTCTTTTAGAAGCACTTTCAATATCAACGACATCAATGCCAATGTGCTGATATACATTATACTCAGGGTTATTGGTTTGAGATAAGTTTGGAATTTCAGCAATTTCAAATACAAAATCTTGACCTGCAAATTTTAAAAGTGCAATATTAACTTCGACTTCTGAAACACTACCATCTTCTTGAGTACGCTTTAATTTTTTCAAGTGATTAGTAACTTTCAAATCAAATGCACTTGTATAAAAATTAACGGTCGATTCTAAATCAACTGTGTAAAGCATTACGTGATTAAAACGAGGTGATATAGTTTTTTGATTACAATTATAAAGCATAATCGTAAATAAGCAGATGATTACAATTTTTAGTTTCATAAGAATTGATCTTAATGATATATTTAATTAATTCACAATACCTTTTAATACTTCCCAAACATTAGCAGCTACTATTTTTTGACCTTCAACTGTTGGGTGAATACCATCAGCTTGATTCAGTTCTGGAATACCACCTACGTTTTCTAATAAAAACGGGATTAAATAGGTGTCGTTTTGTTGTGCTAACTCAGGAAATATATTCTTGAATTCAGAGGTATAGGTTTGCCCCATATTTGGAGGAAGCTGCATTCCTGCTAAAACAATTTTCACGTTAGGGTTTTTTGCTTTAGCCATATCAATCATTGCTTGTAAATTCTCTCGGGTTTCGCTAAGTGGAATGCCTCGTAAGCCATCATTAGCACCCAATTCTAAAACAAAGATGTCAATAGGTTGATTTAACACCCAATTTAAACGACTAAGCCCACCAGAAGTGGTTTCACCACTTATTCCAGAATTAATAACAATATAATTCAATTGCAACGAATCGATTATTTGTTGTGTTAATGCAGGAAATGCATCATTGGTATCTTCCAATCCATAGCCAGCAGTTAAGCTGTCTCCAAAAAATAAAATGGTTTTATTGCCTGTAGTTGTTGTATCTTCTTTTTCAGGAGTTGTTGCTAATGACTCTTTTTTTTCTTCAGAAGTACTGCCTCCACAAGAAATAAAAAGTGTAAAAACTAAAAAATAACGAAACTTTAAGAGTGTCTGGGTCATAATAAGTAATAAAATTTGAAATCATTTCTTTACTTTGCTAATTACTGAATGCAAATTCAAAACAATGACTATGTCAAAGATATTAAAGATTCATAACCTAGAGAAAACATATACTAGTGGTTCTAAAAAATTAACAGTATTAAATGATATTTCTTTTGAAGTTGAACAAGGCGAAACATTTTCTATTGTTGGGCCTTCTGGAAGTGGAAAAACAACATTACTAGGGCTTTGTGCAGGTTTAGATCAACCAAATTCTGGTGTTGTTGAATTATGTGGAAAACCGTTGCAGGATATGAATGAAGACCAACGTGCCCTAATGCGTAATAAAGATGTTGGTTTTATTTTTCAAAACTTTCAATTGCTACCAACCTTAAGCGCCTTAGAAAATGTAAGTGTACCCTTGGAATTACAAGGCGCCAAAAATGCGAATAACGTAGCTTTGGAATTATTGGAAAAAGTAGGATTAGGAGATAGGGTACATCATTATCCTTCACAATTATCGGGTGGTGAACAACAACGTGTGGCTTTGGCAAGAGCATTTTCGAATACACCATCTATTTTATTCGCAGACGAGCCTACAGGAAATTTAGATGAAGAAACTGGTGAAAAAGTCATTCAGCTTTTGTTTGAATTAAATAGAGAAGCAGGGACCACTTTGGTAATTGTGACTCATGATTTAGATTTAGCAAACCGTACTCAACAAATTCTTCGACTTAAAGGTGGAAAAATATTAACTAACGAACGCACTTTAGTATCTTGAATATATTAACATCAAAAGCAGGAATTAAGTGGTTATTTAAAATGGCTTGGCGTGATGGTAAAGCTAGTAGTGGTCGTTTGTTTTTATTTATGGCGTCTATTATTTTAGGGATTGCCGCAGTGGTGTCGATACAATCGTTTAGTGAGAATTTAAAAGAAAATATAGAGCAGCAATCAAAAACTTTAATGGGCGCCGATTTTATTATCGATAGTCGTCAATTGCCTAATGAGCGTGTACAAGGTATTATTGACTCACTTGGTGGTGCTGATGCGTCTGAAGTCAATTTTGCTTCAATGGCAGCATTTCCTAAAAAAGATGCTGCAAAATTAGTACGTGTTCGTGGTGTAGAAGGTGCATTTCCATTTTATGGATCTTTAGATACAAATCCTGTTTCTGCTGCTTTTGAATATCAAGCAAAAGAAGGTGCCTTAGTAGATGCAACTATGATGTTGCAATACGAGTTATCACCGGGAGACTCTATTAAAATAGGAGAGTTGACTTTGCCAATAATTGGATCACTAAAATCAGTGCCAGGAAGTTCTGCTATCGGAACATCGGTAGCGCCACCAGTAATGATTCCATTTCATCTCATTGAAAAAACAAAACTATTGCAATTGGGAAGCCGTAAGGAGTATCAATATTTTTTTGTAGCTCCAGAAACTATGGATTTAGATGCGCTTGATAAAAATTTAGATCCTATTTTAGACGCTGAAGAAGCCGATTTAGATACACACAAGGTGACTAGTGCTAGGTTAGGGCGTAGTTACGGTAATGTGAGTAAATTTTTAAACTTGGTTGCATTTATAGCACTCTTATTGGGATGTGTAGGAATTGCAAGTTCTGTTCATATTTATATAAAAGAAAAACTACGAGCTGTTGCTGTACTTAAATGTATGGGTGCTACCAGAAAACAAACCTTTTTGATTTATCTGATACAAATTGCAGGTATGGGATTGTTTGGAGGTATTATTGGTACCGCTATAGGTGTAGGGTTGCAGCAATCATTTCCGCTTATTATTCAAGAATTTTTACCATTTAGTGTTGATATATCATTTTCTATTAGCCCGATTATTATGGGGCTATTACTTGGTGTATTTATGTCAGTACTATTCGCATTATTACCATTGTTGAATACTTGGTATGTATCTCCTTTAGAGGTATTGCGAGTACAGCAAGATAATTTAGTAAAATCCAGACGCGCCAGATTTTTAACCTTTGGAAGTGTTTTGTTATTCATCTATTTATTTTCATTTTGGTTATTAGAGAGTGAATGGTATGCTCTAGGCTTTGTAATTACGGTAGTCATCACATTTTCAATTTTGGCAGGTGTCGCTACTTTATTTATGAAAGCTATTAAAAAGTTTTTTCCTAAATCATGGGGATTCACGACGCGACAAAGTTTATTGAATTTATTTAGACCTAATAACCAAACGATGGTATTGATTTTAGCCATTGGCTTAGGAACATTTTTAATAAGCACATTATATTTTACTAAGGATATGTTGCAGTCGCGAACTAGTTTTGAAGCGAATACAAAAGATCCTAATATTATTTTAATGGATGTGCAAACGGTTCAAAAAGAGGAGGTAGAACATAGTATTAGCTTAAATGGGTTACCAGCAATTGATAACTTATCAATTGTCACGATGCGTATGCATAGTATTAAGGGTGTATTGTCTAATACAATTAGAAAAGATAGTACATCATTAGTACGCGAATGGGTATTGAATCATGAATTTAGATCAACGTATCGTGATTCATTAATCGCTTCAGAAGTGATAAAAGAAGGTGATTGGATTCCAGAGATTAAATCTGGAGCACCTATTGAAATTTCAATATCTAATAACCTTGCAGAAGATACTAATCTTGCGCTGGGTGATGAGGTGGTTTTTAATGTGCAGGGTGTGTTAATGAAAACAAGTGTTGGAAGCATCAGAACTGTAGATTGGGGTCGTGCTCAAATGAATTTTCTAGTCGTATTTCCAAAAGGAGTATTAGAAAATGCACCACAGTTTCATGTATTAACTACTTATGCGCCTAATGAAACTGTGTCTGCTAATTTACAACGTGATTTAGTCAAAAAATTTCCTAATGTTTCGATTATTGATTTACGTCAAATCCTTAATATTTTGGAAGATATTTTAGATAAAATTTCTTGGGTGATTAGTTTTATGGCATTCTTTAGTATTTTAACAGGAATCATTGTGCTTATTGGTTCTGTACGTACTAGCAAATATCAACGTATAAAGGAAAGTGTGTTGCTTAGAACACTTGGTGCTAAAGGCAATCAAATTTTAAAAATTACTGCTTTAGAGTATTTTTATTTAGGTGTTTTAGGTAGCGGTATAGGTGTGTTATTATCTTTGATTAGTAGTTATTTATTAGCTGTATTTGTGTTTGAAGTTACTTTTGTGCCATCATTGATTCCGTTTTTAATATTCTTACCAGGAATTACTGCCTTGGTTTTAATTATTGGTTTAGCAAATAGTAAAAGTGTGCTGACGAGCCCGCCTTTGGAGGTATTGAGAAGGGAAGTATAAGCAGATAACATAATTTTGTTTTTATTTTAAGAATCTATTTTATTAAAAACTAAAAGTATATTATTGAGATGTTAGTAAATAAAATAAACAAAGAAGCTGATTTTATTTTAAACTTCTTTGTTTACTTTAAGATTGGATAATGTTTTTTAATTAAATATACAAGACCCCCAAGGCCCAAAGCGTCCACCGCCAACGCATGATACATCTCCAGGGCCTAAAGGAAATACTTGGCAATCGCGATTTGTTCTACAGAATCTAGGTAGATTAAAACCACCTTTAACCTCTCTTTGTTGGTCCTTTGTTAAGGATTTTCCTAAATTTTCAATTGTTTTTAACATAGTTTTGATTTTTACTGTTTTTAATTTATTTTGAATTATAGACAAAGAAGTATATTTAATTAAATACACATGTTTTAGAACCAAAAAGAAAAGAAAAACGACATGATACATCTCCAGGGAATAAAAAAGGAGAGCCTGCTAAACAGTCGCGATTTGTTCTACATGTTCTCGGTAGATTAAAACCACCTTTAACTTCTCTTTGTTGTTCCTTTGTCAAGGATTCTCCTAAATTTTTAATTGATTTTAACATAATTTATGAATTTAAAGTTAGTAATGTGTTTTATTTTAAATATGATTGACAATTCTATTACTAAAATAGTGTAAATTCATAATATGAGAGTGTGGTAAAACCTTAATTTAAAGGAGGTAAAAACATAGAATCATTGATTTTATTAAGCCCCTAATACACTACTCTTTTTAAAATTTAACATTTTATTATAAGTATACATTCTTAATTTATTAAAAAAATAAATTGATGTTAGAAATGTATGGTCTATGATGTCTTCTAAAAAAGAGAATTAATTATTTAAACTCTAATTTTAGGCTACTATGGTTTTATAATACTAATGATATTTGAACAAAACTCTATGTCTGTAGTTTTATAAAGTCGATTTTCAATCACTTCAGCACTATCATTTTTAATTTTATATACATTAGGTAATGAATTAGGCAATTCTCCAGACAACTCATTTACAAATACACAAGCTGTTAAAAAAGCACCTAAATCAGAGGGATGACTTCCATCAGCAATATATAATTTAATATTAGGGTTTTGTTGTCGCGCAAGCTTCCAAGCTTCTCCTGCTAGAACAATCCCTGCATCATTGTCGTGGGCAGCTTGTTGATACACTCGTGTGATAGTCTCTTGCTGTTGTGGTATTTTTTCACGAGCCCAAGTAGCATACAGGTAAGGCTTAGCGCCGTGCTGTTTTATAAAAGTACTAAATTGTTTAACATTTTTTAAAAATCGATCAGAATTTTGAATGGTTCCTAAGCTTTGTTCTTGTAATACCACAATATCAAAACCTCCATTTTCAATAAGTGCTTTGGTTTTTAAACCACGTTCGCTATTCCAATGCTGACTTAAATTAGCGCCACCAACCACACTTTTTTTGGTAATTAATTTGGTTTGTGTGAGTTCAGAAATTTGTGCTACCAATTGAGAGAGGTTAGAATAATAGATATAACTATTACCTACAAATAACACTTTTAAAGTTTTAGTTTGGGCAAATGTGGTACTAGTAATGAAAAGGAAAAGTACTAGATATAAAAGCTTAAATGTGAATTTCATAAAGTGATTTTTAGAAAACAGATATTATTAATTAAACAAGTATTGAATACTTTAAAAGTAAAACAAAAAATCTAATGATATCTTAATCTTACTAAACGATATTATATTAATGTGTAACTTTGTTAGCACTCGTAATGTCACTTTGTATGGGAATACCTAAATTAAATGAAATTCAAAAAATGCTTCAAAACGAAGCGTATATTGGAGATAATGCAATAGCAATGTCTTTGTTCTTAGCAATGACTTTAGAAAAACCTTTACTTATTGAAGGTCCTGCAGGTGTAGGGAAAACCGAAGTCGCTAAAGTGATGGCTAGTGCTTTAAAGACAGATTTAATTCGATTGCAATGTTATGAAGGGTTAGATAGCACACAGGCCTTATACGAATGGAGTTACCAACACCAACTCTTACATTTAAAAATGCAAGAACAAAATGGGATAGATGTATCTGCTTTAGAAGATGTTATTTTTTCTGATAAATTTTTACTAAAACGCCCAATACTACAAGCCATTACACATTCTAAAAAATCAGTATTATTAATTGATGAGATAGATAGAGCAGATGAAGAATTTGAGAGCTTTTTATTAGAAGTATTATCCGATTGGCAAATAACTATTCCTGAAATAGGAACCATAAAAGCAACGCATAAACCTCAAATTATTTTAACTGGGAATCGTACTAGAGAATTGTCAGAAGCACTACGGAGACGCTGTTTGTATTTATGGATTGATTATCCAGATTTTGAAAAAGAATTAGCTATTGTAAAAACTAAAGTGCCGGAAATTGATGCAAATCTAGGTGAGCAAATCTGCATTTTTATGAAAGAGTTACGCCAAATGAAATTAGAAAAAACACCAGGAATTTCTGAAACTATAGATTGGGCAAGAGCTTTAACGAGTATGCACTTAACACATTTAGATAAGGATATTGTAGAGAACACCTTAGGTGTGGTATTAAAAGACTGGCAAGATATGCGACACACACAAGATGCATTATCTGAACTATTAGAAAAAACAGGAGTTACTTCCAGAATGGGGTAATTTTATTAAATAGAAAAACACTTTGCAGCAAACATCTTTTATAAAACGTCAAACTGAAATCTCTGCAAACATTGTTTCATTATGTCGTTTTTTAAGAGATAAAGGTTATACTTTAACTTCAGAAGAAGAGGTAGATGCTTTAAAAGCAATGACGTTTTTGCCTATTAATAAGGAACAATATTTCAAGCAAGCCTTAAAGTCTATTTTTTGTAAAACCAAAAAACAGTACGCTACTTTTAATGATGATTATGATGAGTTTTGGTTTCAATTATCCAAAGCTGTGGATTCCAAAACAAAAGAATTATCCTCAGAAAAAGAAAAAATATCAAAAACTCAAAAGAAAGACCTTCAATTTGAATCTTTAAAAAACTGGCTCAATCTTAGCGATACTAATGATGAAAAACAAACTGCGGCGTTTAGCGATATAGAATCGCTTACAAAAAAGAATTTTTCAGATTTAAGCGAAGAAGAATTAAAGTTAATGATGCGTCTTTTACAAAAGCTAGCAAGGCAATTAGCACATGAAAAAAGTCGATTAAAAAAAACGTCTAAGAAAAAGAAAACTCTAAATTTAAAACGTACTATACAGCAAAGTATGCGTCAAGGTGGCGATATCCAGCAACTGCTATTTAGTGAAAAAAAAGAACGAAAATTAAAATTAGTATTACTATGTGACGTGAGTCGGTCTATGGATTTATATAGTCGTTTTTTTATACATCTCATTTATTCATTTCAGCATAGCTATGATAAAATCGAAACCTTTGTGTTTAGTACTGCATTGCATCACGTAAGTAATATATTAAATAATAATGCTTTTGATAAGGCATTCGATATCATTTCAGATCGTATTCCACAATGGTCGGGTGGTACAACTATAGGGAGTTGTCTTTCAGATTTTACTAAAGGATATCAATATAGTATGTTAGATAGAAGAACCATTGTTCTTATTTTAAGTGATGGTTGGGATACCGGAACACCAGAACTTATGAAATCAGCAATGAAAACTATTTATAAAGCTTCGAAAAAAGTGATTTGGTTAAACCCTTTAGCAGGAAATGTGAATTTTTCACCTGAAGTTTTAGGTATGAAAACAGCACTTCCGTATATAGATGTCTTGGTTTCTGCTCATAATTTAGAAAGCCTAAAACAAGTGATGCAAGAATTGCGGAAAAGAAGAAACCTGACTAAAACTGCTTCTTTATAATTATTGTTTTTAAAAAATTGAAACCGCATAAAGGTGTTAAATATTTAAAAAAAACAAATACATATTATTTATATGTCGCTACTAATTTTTATCTTGAAAGAGAAATTTTTAATTAATGAAAATTAAAGGAAAAAATACAATCAATGCATCTTCAAAAATGATTTGGGAGATGATTCAAAATCCAGAGATTTTAGAAAAAATAACGCCAGGCATAAAAACTCTAGAACGAATTGATACAGATTCTTATAAAGCATTTTCAGAAGTGAAAATAGGCCCTGTAAAAGGAACTTTTAAAGGCAACTTATCAATTAAAGATAAAGTAGAAAACGAAAGTTGTGTGTTAGTTGTGGACCAGAAAAGTAAAATGGGAAATGTTGTTGCAGAAATAGGAATGACATTAGTGGCAGAAAATGATACTAATACAGAAGTGCAATACACGGGAGAAGCAAAGATGTCAGGCAAACTAGCCGTTATGGGGCAACGTATAATGAGTGGTGTAGTAAGCACATTATCTAAACAATTCTTTTCAGCTTTAGAAAAAGAGATCGAAACATAAGTAAAAATAAATCATCATTTAAAACAACAAGATATATGCAAATTTCAGTAACAGTTAATGGAAAGCAATATACTCACGATATTGAGCCTCGACTTAGTTTAGTTCATTATTTAAGAGAAGTATTGGATTTAACAGGAACACACATTGGTTGTGATACCAGTAGTTGTGGTGCTTGTACAATTCATTTAGATGGCGCAGCTGTAAAATCCTGTACGCTTTTGGCAGTTCAGGCAAACGGAGGCAATATTACTACCATTGAAGGAATGGCAAATGGGAATGAAATGCATCCCATACAAGAAGCGTTTAAAGAACATCACGGTTTGCAATGTGGTTTTTGCACACCAGGAATGGTAATGACCGCAGCAGATATTATTAAAAATAATACAAACCCTTCCGAAAATGATATCCGTCACGGGTTAGAAGGAAATATGTGCAGATGTACAGGGTATCATAATATTGTTAAATCGATTCAGCACGCTGCTGAAAAAATAAACGGATAGGCTATGGGACAATTTATAGGAAAATCAGTTAAAAGACGTGAAGATGCACGTTTTCTGAAAGGAACAGGTAAATATACAGATGATATTAAATTACCAAAAATGACTCAAGCGGCTTTTGTAAGAAGCCCTTATGCACACGCTAAACTATTAAGTGTTGATACTTCTGAAGCCTTAAAATCTGAAGGTGTGGTTGCTGTATATACTGCTCAAGATGGTTGTGGTGAATTTGGAGTGCCTTGTGGATGGCAAGTCGATTTTAAAGATGGCGAAACAATGCGAGAACCACAACATCCATTGTTGGCTAAAGATAAAATTAGACATTTAGGAGAAGCCGTTGCTATTGTTATTGCCGAAACTTTAGCACAAGCACGAGATGCAGCAGATTTAGTAGAGGTAGATTATGAAGAACTTCCGGCAGTGACAGACCCTAAAAAAGCAATGGAAACCGGAGCACCTTTAGTCCACGATGAGTGGGGAGATAACGCTTCGTTTGACTGGTGTATTGGTAATGATCGCGCAGAAGTAGAAGCTGCATTAAATAGTGCGCATCACGTTACGGAAATGGAATTTCGTAATCATCGTGTAGCACCTAATGCAATAGAACCAAGAACATATATTGCCGATTACGATTTAAATACTGATAAATGGACACTGTATACAAGTACACAAAACCCACATTTAATTCGTTTGCTATTATGTGCTTTTGTTTTAGGAATACCAGAACATAAAGTACGCGTCGTGTCTTATGATGTTGGAGGTGGTTTTGGTAGTAAAATATATCATTATACAGAAGAAGCATTGTTAACTTGGGTGTCTAAAGAAATAGGACGACCTGTAAAGTGGACTTCAGATAGGAGCGAAGCCTTTTTAACCGATGCTCACGGTCGTGACCACGTGGTGAGTTCTAAAATGGGATTTGATAAAGATGGTAAAATTGTAGCATTCTTAACAGATGAATATTGTGCAATGGGTGCTTACCTATCCACATTTGCACCTGCAGTACCAACCTATTTACACGGTACTTTATTTCAAGGCGTGTACACTACGCCTTTAATTCATCTTAATGTTGTTGGGCCATTTACACATACCGTTCCAGTGGATGCGTATCGTGGCGCTGGACGTCCAGAAGCAACGTATTTACTAGAACGTATTGTCTCTAAAGGTGCTAGAGAAATGGGAATTGACCCTGCCGAGATACGATTTAAAAATTTTATTCCACCATTTGATGGCGTAAAAGAACCAGGGTATGTAACGCAAGTTGCTTTACAATACGATAGTGGTAACTATGAAGCTTCTCTAAAACGAGGCTTAGAAATGTTAGGCTATGATGATTTTAGAAAAGAACAAGCTGAAGCTCGTAAAAATGGAAAACTATTAGGTGTAGGCTTCTCTACTTATATTGAAGCTTGCGGTATTGCACCATCTGCAGTAGTGGGAAGCTTAGGTGCTCGTGCTGGTTTATACGAAGTAGGTCACGTACGTGTACAACCTACAGGAAAAGTAACTGTGTATACAGGAGCGCATTCACACGGGCAAGGCCACGAAACGGTTTTTGCACAGTTTGTAGCCGATAAATTAGGTATCCCAATGGATGATGTGCAAATTGAACACGGCGATACTGAACAAGTTGCTTTTGGAATGGGAACTTATGGATCTCGAAGCTTAGCAGTAGGTGGTAGCGCTATTATTAAAAGTGTTGAAAAAGTATTAGAAAAAGGCGTTAAAATAGCAGCACATAAATTAGAAGCTGCCGAGGAAGATTTAGAATACGCAGACGGTAAATGGACAGTAAAAGGAACTGATAAATCCATTTCTTTTGGCGATGTATCTTTAACAGCTTATGTGCCTCACGATTATCCAGAAGGTTTAGAGCCCGGGTTAGATTATTCTAGTTTTTACGACCCAGCTAATTTTACGTATCCTTTCGGAACACATATCGCTGTTGTTGAAGTAGACTCTGATACTGGTAAAGTAGAATTAAAACGTTTTGTAGCCTGTGATGATGTCGGGAATGTAATGAACCCAATGATTGTAGATGGTCAAATACATGGCGGAGTTGTTCAAGGTGTTGGTCAAGCCTTATTAGAAGAAGTGGTTTATGACGATTCTGGACAAATGATTACAGGAACTTATATGGATTATGCAATGCCTAGAGCAGACGATATTCCTATGATTGAAACTGATAGAACCACAACACCGTGCCCACATAATCCGTTAGGAGTAAAAGGGGCAGGAGAAGCAGGAGCAATAGGTTCTACACCAGCAGTTGTAAATGCCGTTGTAGATGCTTTAGCACATTTAGGAGTAACAGATATACAAATGCCAGTAACACCTCAACGTGTATGGAAAGCAATGCAGAATTAAAATATAAAAAACCGAGAAGATGATACCAGCAAAATTTGATTATATAAAAGTAACAACAGTAAATGAAGCTATCGACTTATTAGATAAACACGGTTTTGATGCAAAAATTTTATCTGGAGGACATAGTTTGGTGCCTGCAATGAAATTGCGTTTAAATCAGCCAGAAATACTTATTGATATCAGTGATATTTCTGGAATGAATAATATTACAGATGATGGAGATGCTATAGTAATTGGTGCTAATTGCACACACAATGCGATTTTAAATTCAGAGCTTATACAAAATGAACTGAATATATTAACGCAAACTGCAAAAACAATAGGAGACGTTCAAGTTAGAAATCGTGGTACTATTGGCGGTAGTTTAGCTCATGCCGATCCAGCAGCAGATTACCCTGCTACAGTTTTAGCTTGTGAAGCAACTATTGACGTTCAAGGAAAAAATGGAAGTAGAACTATTGCTGCAGCCGATTTTTTTGAAGGTATTTTTACCACAGCATTAGAAGATGACGAAATTATCACTTCGGTTCGTTTTCCTAAAGTAACAAATGGTAATTATCAAAAGTTTTATCAATCTGCATCTCGATTTGCTGTCGTTGGTGTAGCTGTTGTTAAAAATGATAATGGTGTTAAAGTTGGCGTTACAGGAGTTTCTGATACACCATATAGAGCCACTGCAGTTGAAAATGCATATAATGGTAGTGCTGATGCTTCTGCTCACGCAGTAGATGGCGTTGAAGTAATGAGTGATCATTTTGCTGATGAAGAATACCGTTCACATTTAGCAAAAGTGTATGTCAAGAAAGCTTTAGAAGCTTAAGAAAATTTTTAAAATAAATAGAGAACCCTTTTCTTTTTAGAGGAGGGTTTTGTTTTTGTCAATCTGAACGGGGTTTCAGATTCTGAAATAAATTCAGAATGGCAGAATTTTCATAGTTTTTGGATGCTTTTTTAGTTATGAAAGTACTTGGTATAACTCATTGAGATTATTTACAATAGCATTAGGTTCAATATCCCAATTATCAAAAACAGTATTTGAAGACCGTTGTACCCAAACTGATTGCATTCCGTAAGACTTAGCACCAATAACATCAAAAGGATTTCCGGAAATTAACCAAGATTCCGATTTCTTGGAGTTTGTTGAAGTATTAAAATGTTTATAAACAATAGGGCTAGGTTTAAACATTTTAGTGTTTTCAACACTTACAACACCATCAAAATAGTGCATAATACCAGAGCTTTTTAATAAACCAGATACAGCTTGATGGCTTCCGTTGGAGAATGCAAATAAGTGATGTTTAGATTCTTTTAATTGCGCTAATGCATTTTCAACATCAGAAAAAGCAGGTAGTATTTTATAGGTGTTCATTAATTGAGCTTGCTGGTTTTCATCTAAATCAATTTTAAAAGATTTACAACAATAGATAAGTGCTTCTTTTGTAACGATGGAAAAATCAACAAAACGATTCATTAATCCTCTTCTAAAAGAATATTCTAATTGTTTATTTCTCCATAATTCCATAAAAGATTGCGCATCATCTCCAATTAATTTTTTAAGAGAATTATACACTCCAGAAGTATTTATTAAAGTGCCGTAAACGTCAAAAGCTAATGTATATGCCATAATTAAAACTTTAGTATAAAATTAGAAATAGGCTCGTGTAGAGCATTTTCGTTACCTAAATGTGGTGCGTGCCCGCCAGTTTTTAAAATTAACGTTTCAGTATTATCTGTATTCATAGCCACAATACCTTCAACTTGTTTTAGAGTTCCATAGTTATCATCTTCACTTTGAATGACTAATATAGGGCATTTAATATTGCTAATTTCCCATTCGATATTCCAACTAAAAAAATCATCAGATAACCAAGTGCTATACCACGCTTTAAAAAGTGTTTCCGTTTTATTTCCATGATATTTATGAAGTTTTGAAGTAATGACTTTAGCATCTAGTAAAGTATTATTGATACCTTCAATAGTTTTTTCTTCCACAAAAATATGTGCAGCAATACTAACAATGCCTAAGGTAGAGAATTTTGCGCTATAAAGTAATGCTATAGTAGCACCATCACTATGCCCTATTAAAATAGGTTGCTCAACGTTTAAATGTTTTAATACCTTAGGAAGCACTACCCAGGCTTCGTGATGCATATAAGTTTTTGTTCTTGATGTTTTTGAAGGAGATGAATTTCCATAACCTTGACGTTCAATAATTATAGCAGGAAGATTTGTATGCTTGACTATAGTCTCAGGAAATGTTTTCCATTGCTTAATAGACCCTAAGGCATCATGTAAAAATACAAGTGCTTTAGTGCTGACTTGATTTTCAATATTTATAAACTGGACAGCGTATTTACAATCTTCAATTTTAATAGATGAGTTGGTTATGGTCATTAATTAGGCTGTTTTTATGATGCTTATTCCTTCTAAACCTAATTCTTTAATGCTAATATTTCGCATTTCTACTTTTCTAATTTTACCAGTAACCGTCATCGGGAAATCATCAGTAAACTTGTAATGTTTAGGGATTTTAAAATGAGCAATCTTGCCTTTACAAAATGTGTTAAACTCTTCTGTAGTAGCTTCTTGATTTTCTTTTAACTTAACCCAAGCCATTATATCTTCACCGTATTTTTGACTTGGAATGCCTATTACTTGAACATCAACAACTTTAGGGTGTTTAAATAAAAACTCTTCAATTTCTCGAGGATAAATATTTTCGCCACCTCTAATAATCATATCCTTTATGCGACCAACAATTTTTACATAACCCTCTTCGTCCATTGTAGCCATATCTCCAGAATGCATCCAGCCATCACTATCTATTGCATTTGCAGTTTGTTCATCATTATTCCAATACCCTAGCATTACACTATAGCCTTTAGTACAGAACTCTCCGGGTTGACCAAGGGAAACAGTTTTTCCAGACTCGTCTATAATTTTAATTTCTAAATGAGGGTGAATTTGTCCTACGGTACCTGTTTGTTTTTCTATAGGAGCACCTATTTTGGTTTGTGTACTTACAGGGCTGGTTTCGGTCATTCCGTAAGCTACTTGTACTTCGCTCATATGCATCAACGATTGTACTTTTTTCATTACTTCAATAGGGCAGGGAGATCCACCCATAATACCAGTTCGTAAGTTGGTTAAGTTAAAGTTTTTAAATTCAGGATGCTCTAATTCTGCGATAAACATACTTGGTACACCATATAAAGCAGTTGCTTTTTCTTTTTCTGCGGCTTTTAAAACAGTTAATGGCTCAAAACCTTCACTAGGGTATATCATTGTAGCACCGTGAACCATGCAACCTAAATTGCCCATTACCATTCCAAAACAATGGTATAAAGGAACAGGAATAAGTAAACGTTCTTGAGACGAGAAATTCATTGTGTGTGTTACAAAATAGGCGTTGTTTAGAATATTGTGATGACTTAACGTAGCACCTTTAGGGTAACCTGTTGTGCCACTCGTGTATTGAATGTTTATAGGATCTTTAAAAGATAAATGAGCTTGTATTTTGTTGAGTTCTTCTGTTGTAGAAGCTTTAGATTTTTTCATAAAATCACTCCAAGATAACATTCCATTATTTGATGAATTTGCTAATGTGATTATCGTTTTTAGATGTGGGAGTTTAGCAGCGTTTAATTCACCTAGAACAGAAGTTTTTAATTCTGGAGCTAATTCCAAGAGCATCTCTTGGTAGTTGGAAGTCTTAAATGTATCTGCAGTAACCAATAATGTACAACCTGACTGATTTAATGTGTATTCGAGTTCAGATAATCGGTAAGCAGGATTTATGTTAACTAATATGGCACCAATTTTTGCAGTAGCAAATTGTATAACTGTCCACTCATATCGATTAGGAGACCAAATACCAACACGTTCTCCTTTTTTAATATTTAAACTGAGTAGCGCTTTAGCACAATCATCAACTTGTTTTTTTAATGCTGTATAGGTCCATCTAATATTTTGGTGATGAACAACTAGAGCTTCGTTATCAGGAAATTTTGCTACGGTTTTATCAAACTGAGCTCCTATAGTAATATTTAAAAGTGGTACATTATTAGGTCCACACGCATAGCTTATCGCTTTAGTATTTTTTGTGGAAGTACTCATTGTCTTTTTTAATCTTGTTAAGTTTATCTGTAGCTTCATTAGCACGTAATTCAATACGTCTTATTTTACCACTTATAGTTTTGGGTAATGTTTCTGGAAATTCTATAATACGTGGTACTTTGTATTTTGCCAAGCGTTCTTCAGTAAATTTAAATAACTCTTTGGCTAATGCTTGACTTGGTGAAACACCATTTTTAAGTAATACAAATGCCTTTACTGCATACCCCCTCATATCGTGAGGACTAGCCACAACTGCCGATTCTAAAACAGCATCGTGTTCAATAAGTACACTTTCAACTTCAAAAGGTCCTATTCTATATGCCGATGCTTTAATAACATCATCATTTCTTCCAACAAACCAAATATAACCATCTTCATCTTTATAGGCTTTATCTCCCGTGTAATATAAATTGTGTTTAAATGAACTTTTAGTACGTTTATCATCATTTAAGTACCCAATAAAAACACCATTATGGTTTTGATTCTTCATTTTAATACAAATAGCTCCTTCTTCAAGGGGAGGTAAAACATTTCCATCATCATCAAAAATATCAATATCGTATAAAAATGTAGGCTTACCCATAGATCCTGGTTTTAAAAACTCACCTTCTATATTTCCTACAATAGCAGTGGTTTCGGTTTGACCATAACCATCTCGAATAGTAACGCCTGTGCCTTGCCTCCATTTTTCAATGACATCAGGATTTAAAGGTTCTCCAGCTGCTACACAAGTTTTAATTTTTAGATTGTATTTGGCTAAATCTTCTTGAATAAGCATTCGCAAAACTGTAGGCGACCCACAGAATGTTGTGATGCCATAATTTTCCATAGCCTCTAATTGTTCGCTTGGTATAAAAGCATCAACCTGATTTGCGAAAATAGTAGCACCTGTATTCCAGGGTGCGAAGAAACTACTCCAAGCAAACTTAGCCCATCCTGGAGATGAAATGTTATAATGGATATCGCCGTGAGAGGTGTTTACCCACGAAGCTGTTGATAGATGCCCAAATG
>CAZECB010000009.1:0-5479 GCA_964510745.1 uncultured Flavobacteriaceae bacterium
TCTTAACTTATAACTTATTTTGTATTTTGGCTGTACACTATAGAATTTATGACTGCAACTCAAATCATTATCCTAATTGCTTCCTATTTTGGAGTGCTTATACTCATTTCATATTTCACCGGAAAAGAAGACTCTAATACTGCTTTTTTTAAAGCAAATAAATCTGCTCCGTGGTACCTTGTCGCATTTGGAATGATTGGTACTTCTTTATCTGGAGTGACTTTTATATCAGTTCCTGGCGCAGTAGAAACTAATCAATTTGGATATTTTCAAGTGGTTTTAGGCTATCTTGTTGGGTATTTCGTAATTGCATATGTTTTACTTCCTCTTTATTACAAGCTTAATTTAACATCTATATACACCTATTTAAAAGATAGATTTGGAGCTATTAGCTATAAAACAGGGTCTATTTCTTTTTTAATCTCAAGAACTGTAGGTGCTGCATTTCGATTATTTTTGGTAGCAAAAGTATTACAGCTTTTAATATTTGATCAGCTTGATATTCCTTTTACAATAACTGTAGTTATTACTATTGCTTTAATTTGGTTATACACCTTTAAAGGTGGTATAAAAACTATCATTTTCACAGATACACTTCAAACTTTATTTATGTTAATTTCTGTTGTCGTCACTATTGCTTTTTTAGCTTCGGCTTTAGATTTAAACGGTATTTCTGATCTAGTATCTAATATTAAAGGTAGTACTTTAAGTAAAACGTTTTTCTTTGATAACATAAATGATCCACAGTTTTTTGTAAAAAGCTTTTTATCTGGAGTATTTATTACTATTACTATGACTGGCCTAGATCAGGATATGATGCAAAAAAATTTGACTTGTAAAAATTTAAAGGAAGCTCAGAAAAACATGATTTCTTTTAGTATCATTCTTGTTTTTGTTAACCTTCTCTTTTTAGCATTAGGGCTTTTATTAACACAATATGCTGATACAAATGGTATTACTGCCGTAAAAGATGATTTGTTTCCAACTATTGCTATGCTACCAAAAATAGGGATTATTACATCTGCTTTTTTCTTATTAGGCTTAATAGCAGCAGCTTATTCTAGTGCAGATTCTGCCTTAACAGCATTAACGACTTCTTTTTGTATTGATATTATTGAATTAGATAAAAAGTCAAAAGAGAAACAAAAGCCTCTTAGAAAAAAGGTTCATATTTTATTTAGCCTCGTTTTGGTATTGGTCATTATCTTTTTTGATCGTATTTTTAGTGATGTTTCTGTTATTTGGGAGTTATTTAAAGCTGCAGGTTATACTTATGGCCCGCTATTAGGCTTATTTGCTTTTGGTATTCTTACAAAAATACAATTGAAAGATAAGTATGTCTGGATTATTGCTATTATAGCACCAATATTATCTTATTTCTTAAATATGTATTCTATTAATTTATTAAATGGTTATCAAATAGGTTTTGAGATATTAATCATAAACGGGTTAATAACGTTTATAGGTTTACTATCTATTTCTAAAAGAAAAAATGATAAATTAACTATAACTATTGAGTGATTTTAATACAGATATATCTCATTTAGATAAAATAACGCTTAATACTGGTCAGTAGACAACAAAACTAATGTACAAGATACTTCTGAAATAATATTATTATCCATCAATAATTTATAGAATTCTGGATTTCCCGTTCCTGGATTAAAAATGACACGTTCTGGCTTTAATGAAATAATATAATCATAATATTCTGGTTGGTGTTGTGGGCCTATATATAATGTTACGGTATTTATATCTTTAAAATTTTCTTTCTTTTTAACAATCTTAATTCCTTCTACTTCACCTTCTCTTAAACCGATAGCGACAACACTTTGTTCATGAGTTATCAGTTTTTTAATTGCCATATTAGAATATCTATGTGGTTTTAAAGAAGCGCCTATTACTAAAGTTTTTTTATCCATTTATAATATTAAAGTCAGTAAATATACTTTTTAAAGGTTAGATTTTTCGTTCAAAAAAGTTTTTTGGTGTTAAAGTCATGTTAAGTATTAAAAAAAGAGTAACACATTTATAACTTTACAGTCTCTAAAGAGTATAACATCAATTTAATCAATCAAAAAACAAAATCAACTACAAAAAAAAATAAACATTTATTTTACGAAAATAGTATCTTTTTTTATTATAAATCAAAGAATTTAATAGTCCGCATAAATAATTGATGGTTAGTGTTAATGTGTGATTATTAATAAGAGAGCTCGAAGTTTCAATCCTTCGGGCTTTTGTCTTTTAGCAAATAAAAATCTTAAAAATTTATTAATATTTGATAATCAATGTAATGAATTAAAGTTTTAACGTCTTATTTATCATAACAAAGTAATAAAAACGAATCTTTATATAATTTGAATTAGTCTTCTTAATCATATAAGTTCGCTTATAAAATTACAACTCACTAAAGTTCATAATTAATTGATTATGAGCTTTTTTTGCTAGAAACGTTAAAAATAGTTAAAGTTTATTTTTTTTATAATAAAACAGGAAGTTTTACGTCTAATAAGTATAAGCATTTTTAATAAGTGTTAATGTTGGTTAATAGTTGAAAAGCCTGAAACGTCTTGTTTCAGGCTTTTTTAATTAATTATTATTAAAGTATGGGTTATATACTTAGGCTTATCTAGAAAAAACTACGTATACAATAATTTGTTATTTACCATTTAATAATCACACTACCCCAAGTAAATCCGCTGCCAAAAGCAGCTAAAACAATAGTGTCTCCATCATTAATTTTTCCTTTCTCCCAAGCTTCAGTTAAGGCTATAATAACAGATGCAGCAGTAGTGTTTCCAAACTTCTGGATATTATTAAATACTTGATCATCACTTAAACCAAACTTTTTCTGTACAAATTGTGAGATTCTTAAATTAGCTTGATGCGGAATTAACATATCTATATCAGAAGCTTCTAAATTATTTGTTTTTAAACCTTCAATAATCGCTTCGCTAAAACGTACAACAGCATGTTTAAATACAAATGTACCATTCATATAAGGATAATAAGACGTATCATCCGGATCATTAGCTTCTAAAATTTCTGGCACCCATTTACAAATGCTTGGTCCTTCAACAGCTAATTCTTTAGCATACTTCCCTTCAGAATGTAAATGTGATGACAAAATACCTTTGGTATTATCTTCTATTCTTGATAGTACTGCTGCTCCTGCTCCATCCCCAAAGATAACAGATACATTTCTCCCTCTATCTGTTTTATCTAATCCCCCAGAATGATATTCTGCACCAACAACTAATATATTTTTATACATTCCTGTTTTTATAAACTGATCTGCTACAGATAAAGAATATATAAAACCTGAACATTGATTTCTAACATCTAAAGCACCAATAGTTGGCATGTCTAGCATATCTTGCAGTTGTACACCACCACCAGGAAAATACATATCAGGACTTAAGGTCGCAAAAATGATAAAATCAATATCGTCTTTAGTTAATCCTGATCGTTCTATGGCTATACGAGATGCTTTAGCTCCCATAACTGAAGACGTATCTTCTGTACCTTCTTTTATCCAACGACGCTCTTTAATACCTGTTCTTTCTTGTATCCATTCGTCACTAGTATTCATCATTTTAGACAGATCTTCATTAGTAACAATATTATTTGGGACATAATAACCAAGTCCAGTTATTTTAGAATTATACATGCTTTAAAATTTAATTGAAATATACTTCAAAATTATCAATTCCATAAAAATGATAGCGCAATTTAATTAATCTGATTAGTATGCTACTCATTTTAGTCATAACAAAGCTGTTAATTTTATTCTAAAGTTTAAAATAAAATGTCAGTTTGTCACATTTTAATACTTGGTACTTTTATTGTTTTACACAAAAAGCAAAAAATAATCAGATTCCCTTCTTCAAGGGAATAATAAATAAATTAAATTATGACAAAAGGAAGTATTAATGTTTCGGTAGAAAATATCTTTCCCCTAATTAAAAAATTCCTATACAGTGACCACGAAATCTTTTTACGTGAATTAATTAGTAATGCTACAGATGCCACTTTAAAGTTAAAACACTTGACTAGTATTGGTGAGTCTAAATCTGAATATGGTAATCCGCAAATTGAAATCAAGATTGATAAGGACGGGAAGAAACTTCACATTATAGATCAAGGTTTAGGGATGACTGCTGAAGAAGTTGAAAAATATATCAATCAAGTAGCATTTTCTGGTGCCGAAGAGTTTTTAGATCAATACAAAGACTCTGCTAAAGATTCAGGTATTATTGGTCATTTTGGTTTAGGATTTTACTCTGCTTTTATGGTAGCAGAAAAAGTAGAAATTATCACCAAATCCCATAAAGATGAGCCTGCTGCTCATTGGACATGTGACGGATCTCCAGAATTCACTCTAGAAGCTTCTGATAAAACCGAAAGAGGTACAGAAATTATTTTACATATTGCTGAAGATTCAACAGAATTTTTAGAAGAAGGTAGAATACGTGAACTGTTATTAAAGTATAACAAATTCATGCCAGTATCTATAAAATTTGGAACAAAAGAAATTAACGATCCTGAGCATACGCCAGAAACAATAACTGATAAAGACGGAAAAGAAACCACAGAACCGCATCGACAAATTACCGTTGATGATGTGATTAATAATCCTAATCCTGCATGGACAAAACAACCAGCAGATTTACAAGACGAAGATTATAAAGGATTCTACAGAGAATTGTACCCTACACAGTTTGAGGAGCCATTATTCAATATTCACCTAAATGTAGATTATCCTTTTAATTTAACAGGGATTTTATATTTCCCTAAAATGACGAATGATTTAAACATTCAAAAAGATAAAATTCAGTTATACCAAAATCAAGTTTTTGTAACCGATAATGTAGAAGGTATTGTTCCTGAATTTTTAACAATGTTACGTGGTGTAATTGATTCTCCAGACATCCCATTAAATGTATCACGTAGTTATTTGCAAGCTGACGGAAATGTAAAAAAGATTTCGTCTTACATTACTCGTAAAGTTGCTGATAAGTTAAAATCATTATTCAACAATAGCCGTGAAGATTTTGAAGCCAAATGGAATGATATCAAAATTGTAATTGAATATGGAATGCTTTCTGAAGAAAAATTCTTTGAAAAAGCTGATGCTTTTGCATTATATCCAACGGTAGATGGCACACATTATACTTATGAAGAGCTTTATAATAAAATAAAAGCAAATCAAACAGATAAAGATGACAAATTAGTGATTCTTTACGCATCAAATAAAGATGAGCAACATAGCTATATTGAAGCTGCTAAAGCAAAAGGTTATGAAGTACTATTATTAGACTCGCCTATTATATCCCATTTAATGCAAAAATTAGAAACGACTAAAGAGAATATTTCTTTTGCGCGTGTAGATGCAGATTCTATTGACAAACTCATTAAGAAAGAAGACACAGCTATTTCTAAATTAGATGAAGATCAAACTAAAGCTTTAGACGAG
>CAZECB010000009.1:5489-18240 GCA_964510745.1 uncultured Flavobacteriaceae bacterium
AAGGAGTTATACCATCTGAAAAATTTATGGTACAATTAGAAGCTTTGGATAGTGAAGCTGCGCCATTTATGATTACACAGCCAGAATTTATGCGTCGTATGAAAGAAATGCAACAAACCGGTGGTGGCGGTGGTATGTTTGGCATGGGTAATATGCCAGAAATGTACAACCTAATAGTGAATACAAACTCTGAACTTGTTGGAGATATTTTAGGCACTAAAACTAAAAAGAAACAAGAGCGTTTAATTACACAAAGTTTGGATTTAGCACGTTTATCTCAAGGTTTATTAAAGGGTGAAGAGCTTCACAATTTTATTAAACGTAGTTATGATATGATAAAATAGATTTTAGATCGCTTCGTTTTTAGAAGTCAGATTCAAGATAAAAAACCACTTTGTTAACTCAAAGTGGTTTTTTTATAAACTACATCCAAAAGTAAATAATTACCTTTACTAAAAATATAACACATGCTTGGTTTAAAATTAGAAACAGACCCGCGTTGGGTAAATATAGTAGAATCAAATATTGAAGAAATCTTAACAGATCATGCATGGTGTGAACAAAAAGCAGCGACTAACGCCATTACTATAATTACATTAAATCCTGAGCATACCGATTTAGTAACTGAACTTTTAGAGCTTGCTAAAGAAGAACTAGAACACTTTGAAATGGTACATAATATCATTAAAGAGCGTGGCTATACATTAGGTAGAGAACGTAAAGATAGTTATGTCAATGAACTTTTTAAATTCATGAAAGCTGGCGGAAGTAGAGAACAGCGTTTAGTTGATCGTCTTTTATTTTCTGCAATGATTGAAGCACGTAGTTGCGAACGTTTTAAATTGTTATCTAAAGAGATTAAAGATTCTGAACTCTCAAAATTTTATCATGATTTAATGATTAGTGAAGCAGGGCATTATACTACATTTATAACATTTGCCAGAAAATATGGAAAAGATTTAGATGTTGATAAACGTTGGAATGAGTTTATAGAGTTTGAGAGTGAAGTGATTAAAAATTATGGCAAATCTGAAACTATACATGGTTAATTTATAAATAGCAATTCAATAAATTTTTATAAAAAATTTATTGAAAAATAACGAAATCATTACTTTTTAATTTAAAAATTAGAACCTCTTATTATTCAATAGCTATAGTTATTTTAAAGTATAGTTTTTTGTTTTTAAGTAGAAATACAATTATCTTGGAAATCTTCAAAAATTTTCATGGATAAAAAATTAATCTCTAAGAAAAAACCTGTGTTTCCAATAACAGAAATGTTATCGAAATACTTAATAAGTCATGGACGAAATATTAAAATCCCTATATTTTATAGTGATTTACTTCGCTTTCAAGGTGCTATAGAAGTTTTTGATGAAAAAGGGAATGATACGCTATGGGTAAGAACTTATTTTACAGAACATGAACGTGCAGAAATTGAGTTGAGTTTAAAACAAATTTATACCATACTCCATTCAGATGGTAGTGACTCTATAATTCCATATTTAAATATAGATGCTATAGATTATTGCACATTTGGAAATACAAAACCTTTTCGTATTAAAGTTAGAAATATTATTAATGACAATTATATTTTTCTATACATAAAAAAAGCAGATGCTTCTAGGGTTTATGGATTAGAACTAGAGCATTTACTATCTCCAAACCATATTAACTTTCTAGTTTATGGAGATACTTTAATTGAAGAGCATATTTCTGGAATTCCAGGAGACACTTTTATTAAAGAGCATTTACAAAAATGTACTGAGCAAGAAAAAAAAGCATTAGCAAAAGAGTTTGTAAAATTCAACGAGCGTTGTTTTGTTAGACTACTAGCAGATATGCGTTCATACAATTATGTCATTGTATTGACTCATGATTTTGATAGACTTCAATATAGGATTCGTGCTATAGATTTTGATCAACAAAGTTTTGAAGGAAACCCGAAAGTATATAAACCTCAATTTTTAAAAGAAAATAATGCGCTAGTAGAAATGAGTTTAGATGCTTTAACTCAAGAGTCTATTGAACAGTATAAAAATGAAGAACGTTCTTTATTGGCAAAGCGAGCTAATAGTGAAAAAGATCGCCTAAATGAACTTATGAATTGCATGAAAAAAGATAACATTTCTACTTCAGAAAAAATAAAAGAATTAAAAATTGGTCTTTTTAAACTTACAGGAGATGTGAATTTTAAAAAATCTTCAAATATGGGAGAATTATTAAAAAGCGCCCTAGATTTTATTATTAGAAATTACAAAAGTGAAAACCCATATATAATTAAATAAACCTTCATTAAATGAAAATAAAAAGAGTATTAGTTGCAAATAGAGGTGAAATTGCTATTAGAGTACTTAGAGCTTGTTCAGAATTAAACATCTCTACAATTGCTATCTACACTTATGAGGATAGATATTCTCAGCATAGGCATAAAGCCGACGAATCATACCAAATTGGAGATAATACTCAGCCTCTTAAACCTTATTTGAATATAGGAGAAATCATTAGACTAGCTAAATCTAAAAAAGTTGACGCTATACATCCTGGATATGGTTTTTTATCTGAGAATTCAGAATTTGCAAGAGAATGTGCTAAAAACAATATTATTTTCATAGGACCAGATCCTGAAGTAATGGATGCTTTAGGAGATAAAATTACTGCTAAAAAAATAGCTGTAAAATGTAATGTCCCAATTATTAAAAGTAATACAAAAGTTTTATCATCTTTAAAAATTGCTTTATCTCAAGCTAAAGAAATAGGTTACCCATTAATGCTAAAAGCAGCTTCTGGAGGTGGTGGTCGTGGAATGCGAATTATTAAAACATCTAAAGACTTAGAGTTAAATTTTGATTCAGCAAGTAATGAAGCTCTAAATGCCTTTGGAGATGGCACCATGTTTTTAGAAAAATATGTTGAGGACCCCAAACATATAGAAGTACAAATAGTTGCAGATAGGCATGGTAATATTCGTCATTTATATGAAAGGGATTGCTCTGTACAACGGCGTCATCAAAAAGTGGTAGAAATGGCACCTTCATTTAATGTTTCTGATGCTGTAAAACAACAACTCTACAAATATGCTATAGCGATTACATCAGAAGTTAACTATAATAATATTGGTACAGTCGAGTTTTTAGTAGACCGTAGTGACAATGTTTATTTTATTGAAGTTAATCCTAGAATTCAAGTTGAACACACAGTAACAGAGATGGTTACTGGCATTGATTTAGTTAAGACTCAAATTTTTATTGCTGGTGGTTATAAATTGTCTGACAAACAAATTAAAATATATGATCAAGACTCAATAGCTACTTATGGATATGCTATACAATGTCGACTAACAACTGAAGATCCCGAAAATAATTTCACTCCAGATTACGGAAATATTACAACCTATAGAAGTGCTTCTGGAATGGGAATACGTCTTGATGCAGGAAGCATTTATCAGGGCTATAAAGTAAGTCCGTTTTTTGATTCTATGCTTGTTAAAGTTTCTTCTCATGGAAGAACTTTAGATGGTGCCATTAGAAAAATGGTACGTGCATTAAAAGAGTTTAGAATTAGAGGTGTAAAAACCAATATTCACTTTTTACGAAATGTAGTCCTGCATAATACTTTTAAAAAAGGAGAAGTTACTGTTAATTTTATTCAAAATACACCTTCGTTATTCAAGATAAAACTTCCTCAAGATCGGACTTCTAAAGCAACAAAATTTTTAGCTGAAGTGATTGTTAATGGTAATTCTGATGTGAAATTTATTGATCCAAACAAAGAGTTTAGAACTCCTAAAGTTCCTTTATTTGATTCAGCTGCTAAGTTTCCTAAAGGTACTAAAGACATGCTAACACAATTGGGACCTGATGCATTTTGTGAATGGTTAAAAAAAGATTCTAAAATTCATTATACAGACACTACAATGCGAGACGCTCACCAGTCATTATTGGCAACGCGTATGCGTAGTTTTGATATGCTAAAAGTGGCTGAGAGTTTTGCTAAAAATCATTCAAACACATTTAGCATGGAAGTTTGGGGTGGTGCTACTTTTGATGTTTGCCTTCGCTTTTTACATGAAAGCCCATGGACACGTTTAAGAGAACTCCGTAAAGCTGTCCCTAATATTTTATTTCAAATGCTACTTCGTGGTTCAAATGGTGTTGGCTATAAAGCATATCCTGATAATTTAATTGAAAAATTTGTAGAGAAATCATGGGAAAATGGTGTAGATATTTTCAGGATATTTGATTCTTTAAACTGGGTGAAAGCTATGGAACCTAGTGTAAATTATGTAAGAGATAAAACAGGAGGTATTGCACAAGCTGCAATTAGCTATACGGGAGACATTCTTGATGTGACTCAAACAAAATATACACTTAAATATTACACACAATTAGCTAAAGATTTAGAAAACGCAGGTGCACATATGATTGCCATTAAAGATATGGCAGGTTTATTAAAACCTTATGCAGCTACAGAAATAGTTACTGCCTTAAAAGATACTGTTAATATCCCTATACACTTGCATACTCATGATACATCTTCAATACAAACCGCCACCTATTTAAAAGCAATAGAAGCTGGAGTTGATGTTGTAGATGTAGCTTTAGGAGGTTTATCTGGTTTAACTTCACAACCAAATTTTAATGCTGTTATAGAAATGATGAAATATCATGAAAGAGCTCATGAATTTGATACTGATACGCTAAACAAGTTTTCAAATTTTTGGGAAGATACTAGAGAATTGTACTATCCTTTTGAATCTGGGCTAAAAGCAGGAACAGCAGAAGTGTATAATCATGAAATCCCAGGAGGGCAATATTCAAACTTAAGGCCTCAAGCAACTGCTTTAGGTTTAGCTGATCGGTTTGATGACGTAAAGCTAATGTATACAAAAGTGAATGCCATGTTTGGCAATCTTATAAAGGTAACACCTAGCTCTAAAGTGGTGGGAGATATGGCTATTTTTATGGTTACTAATGACCTTACCCCTGAAGATATTATGGAACGAGGTGATGAGATATCATTTCCTGAATCAGTAATTAACTTTTTTAAAGGAGATTTAGGGCAGCCTGTAGGAGGCTTTCCTAAAAAGCTTCAAAAAATTATATTAAAAAATAAGAAAGCTTATAAAAACAGACCAAATGCACATTTAGAGCCAATTGATTTTACTGAAGAATATGCTGTGTTTAAAAAGAAATTTCAAAAAGGATTTACAAGACCTATAGAAATAGAGGATTTCTTATCATATACTTTATACCCTAAAGTCTTTGAACAAGCTCACGAAAATTATAAAAAATACGGTAACCTAGCATTAATCCCAACAAAAAATTTCTTCTATGGCATGAAACTTCGTGAAGAAATGTCTGTTGAGTTAGAACCTGGCAAAACTATAATCATCAGATTACTTTCTGTTAGCATACCTAATGAAGAAGGGCTACGAACTGTATTTTTTAAAGTGAATGGAGAAAACAGATTTGTTGAAATTCTAGACACCTCTTTAAATATTAAAAAAGAAGTTAATGTAAAAATAGATACTTCAAATAGCAATGAAATAGGAGCACCACTTCAAGGGTCTCTATATAAAGTTTTAGTAAAAAAAGGTCAAGAAGTTAAAGAAAATGACCCTTTATTTATTATTGAAGCTATGAAAATGGAAACTACTGTAGTGGCTTTTAAAACTGGAAAAGTAAAATCTATAGTATTGAAAGAAAACAATATGGTGTTAAAAGACGATTTAATTTTAATTTTAGAATAAATATATAGGCATTAACTATATTTGAAAACAGGATAAAACTATAAATAATTTAACCTTAGTGCTTTTACTTACACACTTTTTAGAATAGTGTCTATTAGCAATTTTTCTATAACAATAAATATTTCAAATTTAATTAAACTAAGGCTCTATGAATGGTTTCTATAAAATGTGATGTTCTAAAAGGTTTCCTTATATAACCGTTCATATCACAATTATTCATTTTTGATTCTACTTCTTCTGTTGAAGCAGCGGTAAGAGCTATAATAGCAATATTTGTATTAAATTTTCTTATTAAATTAGTGGTTTCATAACCATCTAATTCTGGCATATGTAAATCCATCAATACACAATCAAATGTTTCTTTTCTCAACATTTCAATTGCTTTCTTTCCTGAATTTACTGCTATAGATTTTATATTGAATTCACTTAAAACTTTTTTAGTCACTAATTGATTAATTCTATTATCATCTACAATTAAAATGTGTTTATCTAATATCTCTTCTACTAGATTTGAGTATTCTACTTCTGTATCAAGTCCATTTTCACTTACAGAAAACATAAGGTCAAAACTAAAAGCTGTTCCTTTATCAACTTCACTTTCAATAGCAATGGTACTTTCCATTACATTTAAAATTCTTTTAACAATAGATAATCCTAATCCTGTACCTTTATAAGAGTTATCGTTTTTTGAATGCTCTTGATAAAATGCTTCAAAAACTTTTATTTGTTTTTCTTTTGAAATCCCTAGACCATCATCCCGCACTTCAAAAAAGAGTTTAACTTTATCTTGAATTCTTGTCACTAAACGTATAGTAATATAAATATTACCGTCACGTGTAAACTTAATAGCATTTGAGATTAAATTAATAAATACTTGAGATAGTTTTAAAGAATCTCCTGACAACATGTTAGGAATATCGTTGTCATAATTTAAATGTATTCTATTATGACTATCACTAAGGGCAAATTCCAAACTTTCTATAATATTAGAGATTAAATTTCTAGGCTTGAAATCCATTGTTTCTAATTTCATTCTGCCAGATTCCACCTTATTTAACTCTAAGACATTATTAATTAATGACATTAAATGATTTCCTGAAAAATTAAGAGATTCTAAATACTCTTTATGTTTACTATTAACATTTTCTTTTAACAATAAATTTGAGAGTTCAATAACAGCATATAATGGCGTACGCAATTCATGACTGATTTCTGAATAAAAATTACTTTTAGCTCTAGATAATTGTTCTGCTTTTTCTTTAGCTTGATTAAGTTCTTTATTATTTTTTAAAATATAATAAATACTCAGTAACATTAATACACAAAATATTACAAGTAAAATATTATAAGATCTTGCTTTTTTTATAATAGTGTCTTGGAATTCTTTGTCTTTTTGAGCTAGATTTAATTTCTCTCTATTCTCTATTAACAAGTTTTTTGCTTCAATCTCTTTTAGTATTTTAAATTTTTCTACAGTATTAATTGAATCCTCAATTACCCTGTGCCTGTTTAACGTCTCATAAGCAACATCGTGCTTATCAGCAGAAGCGTACAATTTAGCTTTGTATAAGTAAAGTGATAAAATAGCTTCATAAAATTTATTTTCTTTTGCATAATAAATTCCTTCATTGAAATAAGTTTCTGATTTATTATAATCTTCAAGTTTAAAGTATACATGAAAAAAATCTTGATAAATATCTACCTTAATTGGTTTTTTTTCTAGATTTTGATCTATAATAATCTTAGCTTCTTCTATATATTCTAATGCCTCTTCATATTCTCCTTCAGACAATAAAGAATTACCAATGTTACGTAAAAAGGAAATTAATGGAGATTTATCTGAATATTCCCTACCTAATTCAAGAGCTTCTTTAAAATAAAATTTAGATTTGTTTACACTATCAAGTTCTCTATAACTTATTGCAACATCATTATAAGATGTGATAATTTTTGATGTGTCTTCAAGTTGAATATTAATATCTTTTGCTTTTAGTAAATAATCTAAGCTAAGTTCATAGTTTTTTCCATAAAAAAAAGAATTCCCTATAAGAGAATACATTTTTGATTTTAACTTGAGGTTATTGTTATTATTTTGTTCTACATAAGCTAAAACTTTTTGCCCTTCAACTATCGTTTCTGCATATCTATTTTTCTGAAAATAATCAAAAACTGTTTGACTTTCTTTTTGTATTGAATCTAATGTTAATGAAGTATTTATTCCTTCTTGAGCGTATCCATTTGAGTATAAGCTCAAAAAAAATATAACAATATAGAAATCATACTTCATTTGATTAAATTTGGGACTGCAATTTAATAAAATTCTTTGAGTAATAAGCACTTTGCCGTCAAAAAATATACTTTAATCGATATTTTAAAAAACGTTTATTCGTTATAAAATAACTTCTTTTATTATATTTTCATCATAACTTTAAAAGTCATCAATTTCTTTATTTTTATGTAATACAATATTATAACTATAAAATAATCCGTTGTGCATTTTAAATAATACTGATTTTAATATTGTTAATGTTTCTATCAAATATAAATTTGTTGATATACTGAATTGTTGTTAATACTGTTATTTTGGATAGGATTCTAGTTTTAAATCCATCAAAAGACTTTGCATAATTTCGTCTTATCATAAACTGGTCATACAACTGAGAGAAGAATGTTTCTATTATTTTTCTTTTTTTTCTAAACACATGAGGTTGTTTTTTATAATACTTTTGATTATTTCTCATTGGAGTATTGAGTATTATGTTACAGGTTTCAAATAAGTTGAGCTGTATTTTCGCTGATAAATAGCCTCTGTCACCAATTAATGTACAATTACTTATCTCCATCTTGATATCCTTTTGATAATTGATGTCGTGAGCAGAAGCAGGACTCAAATCAATACTTTGAAAAATACTATTTACCGAGCAAACAGCATGTAATTTACATCCATAATAATTAGCACTTTGTGCAGCACAATAGCCTTTGTCGGGGAACGCATAAACATCTTCTTTACATATCTTTGAACGTGAACTTCGAGATAATTTGCAAACCTCTAAAGGCATACTATTTACAACAAAATAGTTTTCAAACTCATTGAAAAAAAGAGGCTAGTTTTAAGCGAATATTATCCGTGTAATTTGCCAATTTTCGCCTTCTTCGATTGTAAACACTTCTGTCTATTTTTGAAGAAATAATTTGGGGAAGTTTTCTAAACAAATCACTCTCACTATCTATTTCCATAAATTCAGCAGTTAAACTCAAACTAATGAGTTCTAAATCGCTAAGCTTTGGTTGGTGTCTTTGATATAACAAAAGTTGATCTTTTGATATTTTCCTTAATACTTCCAATATTCTTTTGTAATTTGCATTCAAGTTGTTCATTATTAACGCTTTATATTTAAAACAATTTACTGATTATCAGTAAGATGAACAGCTTTTTTCTTTTAAATCATAATGCACAACGGGTTAAAAATAATTAAATTCGTTAATCTCATTTTTAAATTTAAGTTCTTATGAAATTAAGGTTTGCTACACTAATGCTTTCGTTATTAACTGTTAGCACAATTTCAGTTCAATCTCAAACCAAAGAAAAAGGTCCTTGGTGGCCTCATCCTATTTGGGGAGCTGATGATCAAGCTGGTGCTTCTAATTGGATTGATGCTGAAAAAGTATTACAAGCAATGACTATGGTAAAAACAGGTAAGGTATATGAAATGGGGCAAGTATATGATAGCGAAATGCCATTATATGGGTCAAGAAGTTATGAATTAAGAAGCCCTGGAGCTCCAACCGGAGGACCATTTGGAGAAAATACATTGGTTTATAATGACGAATACATTACTACTGAAATAGGACAAGTGGGCACACAATTTGATGGTTTAGGCCATATAGGTACTCGCATGACTTTTGAAGATGGCAAAGAACACGATGTTTATTATAATGGAATTACTGGAGACAAAATGTATAATCCTTATGGGTTACAACAACTAGGCGTTGAACATATTAAACCTATTATCACACGTGGATTTTTGATTGATATTGCTGGCTATAAAAATGTAGATGTATTACCTAATAGCTATGAAGTATCACTAGAAGATGTAAAAGGAGCAATGCAAAAACAAGGTATTAATGAAAATGAGTTTAAAAATGGAGATGCCATTTTCTTTAGATATGGTTGGTCTAAATATTGGAATGATTCTGAAGTATATAATACTAACCCACCTGGTATAGGAATGGAAGTCGCACGTTGGGTAGCCACCAAAAATGTATCAATGATTGGAGGGGATCAGTATGGTACAGAAGTTGAACCTAGTTCGGTCACTGGTCAAGCATTTCCTGTACATCAGTTTTTATTAAATCAAAATGGTATTTTAAACTTAGAAAATCTTACGTTTGAGTCTTTAGTAAAAGACAAAACTTATGAGTTTATGTTTATTTTTACTCCCGTTCCATTTAAAGGTGCTACAGGCTCTCCGGGTCGTCCAATAGCTATACGATAATTATGCAAATTATATCTACAAACATTGCTAAACCCACTGTAATCATTTGGCGTGGGCAAGAAGTTACTACTGGTATTTACAAATATCCTGTTAACCATCCCATCCATTTAGGTAAAGAAGAGGTAAAAGGTGATGAAGTTTCAGATCGCAGATTTCATGGTGGCATTCATAAAGCATGTTATTTGTTTTCTGACATACATTATTCCTATTGGAAAAACTTATATCCTAATTTAGATTGGAACTATGGAATGTTTGGCGAAAATGTAACTGTAAAAGATTTAGATGAAAAACAAATACATATTGGAGATATTTACAAATTGGGAACCGCTTTAGTACAGATGACTCAACCCAGAGAACCTTGTTATAAATTTGGTGTAAAGTTTGAATCTCAACAAGTATTACAACAATTTGTTAGTCATGGATATTCTGGTGTGTATGTAAAGGTTTTAGAAGAAGGTGATGTTAGCATAAATGATTCATTTGCATTAGTAGAAAAAGCAAAAGATAGTTTAAGTATTTTCGATTTATTCCAACTCATATTTGCAAAAAATAAAAATCAACAACATTTAACCTTAGCTATAAAAAATGAAATACTTCCTGATAGTGTAAAATTACCACTTATAAATTTTATGAAAAATTAATGGCATATCATATTGTTTTAATAGAACCTGAAATACATACCAACACAGGGAATATTGGTAGGCTGAGTTTAGCTACTGGATCACATTTACATCTTGTAAAACCTCTAGGATTTGAATTGAGTGATTCTAGATTAAAACGTGCTGGGTTAGATTATTGGAAACATATTTCATTAACAGTGTATGAAAGTATTGATCATTTCTACAGGGTCCATCACGATAAAAATATGGTTTATCTCTCAAGTCATGGTAAGCAAACACATTGGGATATTAACTATGAAAATGAGATGTTTTTTATCTTCGGAAAAGAATCCAAAGGGCTATCAAAAGAAATTACTGAAACAAATAAAAATAAGCTCTATAAAATTCCTTTATACAGTGAACATATTAGAAGTCTTAATCTAGCAAATGCTGTAAGTATTGTGGTTTATGAAGCGTTAAAACATTTAAAATAATCTATAATCTTTTAAACTATCTTTGTTCCATATTTCTAAACACTATTGATGTCCTTTAAAGACTTACAACTTAATAAACCTATTTTACGTGCTATAGCAGAACAAAGTTATGATGAGCCTACTTTAGTTCAAGAAAAAACCATCCCTCAAGTACTCAATAATAAAGATGTCATTGTATCAGCACAAACAGGTACTGGCAAAACAGCTGCTTTTGCATTACCTATAATACAACAGCTATACAGCAAACAAGACACACCTAAAAAAGGCAAAAAAACACATGCATTAATTATAAGCCCTACGCGAGAACTCGCTTCACAAATTGAAGTTAATTTTAAAACATACAGTACTTACACTAATTTACGAACTACTGTGGTTTTTGGAGGTACTTCTATTGAACCGCAAAAAGACGTGTTAAAAAAAGGTGTTGATATTTTAATCGCTACTCCTGGACGCTTGCTCGATTTGCATAAACAAGATATTATCAATCTAGATTATATTGAAACTCTTGTTTTAGATGAAGCCGATTTAATGCTGGATATGGGTTTTATAGACGATGTAAAAAAAATAGAGCGCCTCTGCCCTAGCAAAAAACAAACACTTTTATTTTCTGCAACTATTCCTTTTAAAGTAGAGCAGTTAGCCTCTACAATTCTGAAAAATCCAATAAGAATTGAAGTCACACCTAATGCATCGACATCTAAAAATGTAAATCAACTGTTATATTATGTCCCTAAAAAAAATAAAATTGAACTCTGTTTACATCTCCTTAGAAATACTATAAAAGGACATATCATCATTTTTAGACGTACTAAATTTGGTGTTGACAAACTCGAAAAAACACTTCTTAAAAATGGCTATCAAGCCGATAGTATTCACGGTGATAAAAGTCAAAGTGACCGGCAATCCGCATTAAATCGATTTAAAAATAAAGAAGTTAATATTTTAATTGCTACAGATGTGGCTGCACGTGGTATTGATATTAATAATTTGGATGCTGTTATTAATTTTGATTTACCCAACATTCCTGAAACGTACGTACATCGTATAGGGCGAACCGCAAGAGCTGGAAATACAGGAATTGCACATTCGTTTTGTTCTGCTGATGAAAAAACTTATGTTAAAAGTATTCAGCAACTCATACAATTACAATTAGATATTATTGAAGACCATCCATACCCATTAGATCCTAAAGCAAAAAAAGAAGTTCACAAAACGCCTGGAAAAAGTAAGTATAGAAAAGGTCGTAAAAGTGAAGCTTCTAAAAAGAAAAAGAAACGCTGGTATTGATTTAGTTAGTATGTTAATAGGCGTTTGTTGTTAATTTATGACACTATCCTAAAAAGTGTGTAAGTTAAAACTGGACTTGCAACAAAATAATGGACAATTAATTGGGAGATTTTAAGCAGCTAC
>CAZECB010000010.1:0-16847 GCA_964510745.1 uncultured Flavobacteriaceae bacterium
GAAAAGGAAGAACAAGAAGAGGCACAAACGCCTGAAGAACAAAAAGAAAAGAAAGAGCAACAAAATGAAAGCCAAAGTAAGGCTAAGAAAAATCAAAAGAAGGCAGCTCAAAAATTACGAAAAATGAGTGAATCTTTAAGTGCTCCTGCTGGAGGTGGTGGAGGTGAACAGATTTCTGAAGACATAGATATGCTTAGACAAATTTTGGATAACTTAGTATTATTTTCATTTGATCAAGAAGCATTAATGCAACAGTTTAAAAGTATACAAATTAATCATAATGAGTATGCAAGTTATTTACGTAAACAGCAAGGACTAAAAGAACATTTTGAGCATGTAGATGATAGTTTGTTTGCATTGTCATTGAGGCAACCATCAATTTCTGAGAAAATCAATGAAGAGATAACAGAGGTGTTTTTTAATGTAGATAAATCTCTGTACCAATTAGCAGAAAACAGATTGTACCAAGGCGTTGCTGCGCAACAGTATACTGTGACTGCTGCTAATACATTAGCTGATTTTTTAAGTGACATGCTAGATAATTTATCAAGCCCATCTCCAGGCTCAGGTAAAGGAGGGCAAGGTGAAGAAGGTATTCCAGATATTATTATAAGTCAGGAAGAGCTTAAAAAGAAATTTGAAGAAGGTTTAAAGAAAGGCGAGAAAGCGAAGAAAAATGGCGAAAAGCCAGGAGATAAAGAAGGAGAAAAACCAGGTGAAGGAAAAGAAGGAAATAAGGGCGAAGGTAAACAAGGTGAAAACGGAAATAAAGGTGAAGAAAAAGGAAACGGAGGACAGCAAGGAGAAGGAGGACAAAATGGAAAAGATGCTAAACAACAACAATATGGAGAAGGAAATAGTGAAGAATTGAATGGAGAATTATATAGAATTTTTCAAGAGCAACAACAAATACGTCAAGCATTAGAAGAGCAGCTAAATAAAGAAGGTAAAGGCGGAATAGGAGAAAATCTATTGAAACAATTTGAACAAGTAGAACAAGACTTATTGAATAAAGGTTTTACAAACAGAACGCTTCAAAAAATTCAACAGTTACAACATCAATTACTAAAATTAGAAAACGCAACATTTAAACAGGGACAAGATAATAAGCGCAAATCTAAAACCAATAAGGATCAATTTAATAATACAACAAATAATAAAATTCCTCAAGCAAGGCAATATTTTAATACTACTGAAATATTAAATCGTCAAACATTACCTTTGCAGCAAGTTTATAAAAAGAAAGTTATAGACTATTTCAAAATAAAAGATGATTAGCTTCAATTACGAAACCGATTTTAATTTAAATAATAAAACAAAGATTTCACAATGGATCTCCCATACAATTACTTCTGAAAACTGTAAAGAAGGAGAGATTAATTATGTGTTTTGTGATGATGCTTATTTACATAAATTGAATGTAGAATTTCTTAAGCATGATACGTTAACAGATATCATTAGCTTTGATTATTCCGTAGGAAAAGAATTACATGGAGATATTTTTATTTCAATAGAAAGAGTAAAGGATAATGCTAAAGATTTTAAGACAGAAATTGATTCAGAATTACATCGTGTGATCATTCATGGTATTCTGCATTATTGCGGGTATAAGGATAAAACTGAAGTAGATGAAAAAGAAATGCGAGCTAAAGAAAATTTCTATCTAAAAGAACTTTCAGCAAGTTTATAGAATCAACGTATATTTGCAAACTCAAAATTTATAAGCTATAAATTGTTTCACGTGGAACAATTAAATATAAACACTATGTTGAGTGAGATAGAAATATTTCAAAATAATTAAAGAAGATTATGTTTAAGGATGTTTATGATGTTATTGTTGTAGGTGGTGGCCATGCAGGCAGTGAGGCTGCTGCTGCTGCTGCTAATATGGGTAGCAAAACATTGTTGATTACAATGAACCTTCAAAACATTGCGCAAATGTCTTGTAACCCTGCTATGGGAGGAATTGCCAAAGGACAAATTGTGAGAGAGATTGATGCGCTCGGAGGATATAGTGGTATTGTTAGTGATAGCTCTGCCATACAATTTAAGATGCTTAATAAATCTAAAGGGCCAGCGATGTGGAGTCCAAGAGTACAAAGTGATCGTATGCGTTTTGCAGAAGACTGGCGTTTACTTTTAGAGCAAACAAGAAATCTAGATTTTTATCAAGAAATGGTTTCTGGTTTATTAATTGAAAATCATAAAATAGTTGGTGTTAAAACTTCATTAGGAATAGAAGTTAAAGCAAAAACGGTAGTCTTAACTAATGGTACTTTTTTAAATGGATTAATTCACATAGGTGATAAAAATTTTGGAGGAGGAAGAGCAGGAGAAAGAGCTGCAACAGGAATAACAGAAGAGCTTGAAAATTTAGGTTTTGAATCTGGACGAATGAAAACAGGAACGCCTCCAAGAGTTGATGGACGCTCTTTGGATTATTCAAAAATGACAGAGCAACCAGGGGATGAAAATCCAGAGAAGTTTTCATATTTAGACACTACAATGCCATTAAAAAATCAGCGCGCTTGTCATATGACATATACAAGTACTGAAGTGCATGATTTACTTCGCGAGGGTTTTGAACGTTCACCAATGTTTAATGGAAGTATTAAAAGTATAGGCCCAAGATATTGCCCATCTATAGAAGATAAAATAAATCGTTTTGCAGATAAAGACCGACATCAATTATTTATTGAACCAGAAGGTTGGAATACTGTTGAGGTCTATGTAAATGGATTTTCTACATCACTCCCAGAAGATGTTCAGTTTAAAGCACTAAGTTCTGTAGTAGGTTTTGAGAACGTGAAATTCTTTAGGCCAGGTTATGCTATTGAATATGATTATTTCCCGCCCACACAATTAAAGCATACACTTGAAACTAAGCTAGTGAAAGGTTTGTATTTTGCAGGACAAATTAATGGCACTACAGGGTATGAAGAAGCCGCATCTCAAGGTTTAATGGCAGGGATAAATGCTAGTCTAGAAGTACAAGAAAAAGAGCCGTTTTTACTAAAACGTAGTGAAGCCTATATAGGTGTATTAATTGATGATTTAATCACAAAAGGTACTGAAGAACCTTACCGAATGTTTACATCACGTGCTGAATATAGAACTTTATTACGTCAAGATAATGCTGATTTAAGATTAACCCCTAAAGGATATGAATTAGGAATTGCTTCTGAAAAACGCTTAAAGCGAATGGAAGAAAAACATGAAGCCGCAGAAAAGTTTGTTGACTTTTTTAGAAACACTAGTGTAAAGCCAGAAGAAGCAAACCCTGTTTTAGAATCTAAAAATTCATCTCCAGTAAAACAATCTGACAAGATGTTTAAGTTATTTGCAAGACCTAATATTGACATTGACGATGTTAGAAAATTTAAATCTGTTGAAGCTTATATTCAAGACAATAATTTGGATACAGAAATGATTGAACAAACAGAAATTCAAGTTAAATATTCTGGATATATACAAAAAGAAAAGAATAATGCTGATAAATTAAATCGCTTAGAAGATTTAAAAATTCCAACTAATTTTGACTATTCTCAAATTAAATCCATGAGTTTTGAAGCGAGAGAAAAGTTGAAAAAAATACAACCAGTTACCATCTCTCAAGCTTCAAGAATCAGTGGTGTATCTCCTAATGACATTTCTGTATTATTAGTATATATGGGACGATAATTTTTAATCGTTCCACGTGGAACGATTCTTTTTATGACTGAAAAACAAATCTATTTAGAAGTAAAAGATCACTCCGTTTCAGGAGAAGAGTTTAAATTAATTTATAATGAAGAATTTGAAATGCTAGAAACATTTCCACAACCTTCTTCAGATAAATTACCTAGCTATTATGAAAGTGAAGATTATATTTCTCATACAGATACTAAACGAAACCTTTTTGAAAATATATATCATTTGGTGAGAATAATGTCTCTAAAAAAGAAATTGAAGCTTATCAATTCTCAAACTAAAACAACAAAATCACTTTTAGATGTTGGATGTGGTACAGGTGATTTTTTAGAACTTGCTCAGAAAAATAATTGGAATACTACAGGAATTGAACCTAATAAAAATGCAAGAGCAATTGCCAATGCAAAAACAAATAATTCTGTTTTTGAAATTGAAGAGCTTTTAAGATTTAAAAAAAATAGTTTTGATGTCATTACACTTTGGCATGTACTTGAACATTTACCTAATTTAGATGAACATCTAGCACTATTTAAAAAACTATTAAAATCTAATGGTACTTTAATAATTGCAGTTCCTAATTATAAAAGTTATGATTCAAAATATTATAAAGATTTTTGGGCAGCTTTTGATGCGCCAAGACATCTTTGGCATTTTTCTCAAACAAGTATTTCTAGGTTAGTAGCAAAAGAGAATTTAAAAATTATTAAAACGCTTCCAATGAAATTTGATGCCTATTATGTGAGCCTGTTATCTGAAAAATATAAATCAGGAAAAATGAAATTGTTTAATGCGTTTAAAACAGGTTTTATGTCAAATAATAAAGCAAGACATTCAGGAGAGTATTCTTCTCTAATTTATTGCATTAAAAACAACTAAAACAAATTTTAAAAAGCACTAGTATATGATCAACGATAATCTATTCTAAATGTATTTATAAATCCTAAAAGTGTCTTAAATCGCTTTATTTAAAGTCTATTTTAATAAACTTTAATTATTAAAATGATTTATTTAAATAAATTTTATCTATTATTTGTTTTTTTTCAAAAAGGAAGAGCTACTTTATTTACATTTGTAAAATATATAAATTTTTAATCATGAAGAAATTTTTAATCATAACTATAACCTTAATTGGTTTTTTATCTTGTCAGCAACAACAAAAAATAGGATACGTAGATAATTCAGAATTAATAAACGAATACCAAGAGAAAAAAGATATAGAAGCTAAAATTCAGCTTAAGATAAATGCATTTCAAAAAAGAACCGATAGTTTAAGACAAGCATTTCAAATTGAAGTGAATGAAGCTGAGATAAAAGCTAAAAAACTGTCGCAATCAGGAATTAAAAAA
This sequence comes from uncultured Flavobacteriaceae bacterium, assembly GCA_964510745.1. Lineage (GTDB taxonomy): Bacteria > Bacteroidota > Bacteroidia > Flavobacteriales > Flavobacteriaceae > AU392. Next base: position 5,037 of record CAZECB010000010.1, read on the forward strand.
TTAATGCAAGAGTTTCAACAAAAAGAACAAGTATTATCTCAACGTGTTCAATTTGAACAACAACAAATATCACAAGAAAGTCAAGCAAAAAATGACTCACTTATTAAAAAGGTACAAGATTTTGTAAAAGAATATGGAAAAACAAATGGTTACGATTATATTTTAGGAAGTAATCAAGCGGGTAGTGTGATGTATGGCAAAGTAGATAGTGATTTAACAAAAACTGTTTTAGAAGCTTTAAATAGCTCATATTCAAAAGAATAGAAGTATTTTGAATCACAAATATAAAAAGTGTTAGATGAATAATCTAGCACTTTTTTATGTAGAAGTAGAAGGTTTATGAAGTAAACGGGTCAATTTTATAGATAAATCCGTCAATATAATTTTTGAATTTCCATTACGCTCAATATGATAAATAGCATCTTGAAGCTCATTACTAATATCCATAATATTATTTTCATGAATAAACGGGGCGAAATTTTCAAGTTTAAACCCTTTTGATTTAGGCTCTATAAACACCAGATCATTAACTTGATAATTAGCTAGTAATGCTTGTCTAAAAAAATCAATACAAAAATGTAAAAACTGCTTTTGAGTTTCTCTACCTGTTTTGGCAATATCTTCACTCCAAGACAATAAATCATGAATAGCAGACTTATTCCCTTTAGCTTTAAAAGCACTTCGTATCCAAAATACAAACCAATCTTCAAATTGTAAATCTTCACTATCTTGATAGACTAAATCACATGCTTTATTAAAATTTCCGTTAGACTGATGTGCAATTTTTGAAGCTACAGATTCATCTAAACTATATTTAGTTATTAAAGCGTCTTTTATAACTGTCTCTCCTAAAGGTGGGAAATGTAAAATTTGACAGCGCGACCGTATTGTAGAAATAATCTGTTCTTCATCTTCAGCAACTAGAATAAAAATGGTTTTATTTGGAGGTTCTTCAATAAGCTTTAATAATTTGTTGGCACAGGCAATATTCATTTTCTCTGCCATCCAAATTAACATAACTTTATAACCGCCTTCGTATGATTTTAAAACTAGAGACTTTACAATATCAACTGCTTCATCAACTCTAATTTCACCTTGTTTATTATCAATTCCTAATTGTTTGTACCAATCAAATAAATTACAATAAGGTTGTTCTTTTAAAAGCACACGCCAATCTTCCATAAATAATTTAGAAACAGGATGATTTTTTACCTTATTTGTTGTAGCCACAGGAAATGCAAAGTGTAAATCAGGATGAGATAAATTATTAAATTTTAAATTACAAGCATCATTACCGTTTGTGTTTTCATTATCAGAATTAGCACAAAGTATATATTGCGCATAAGCAATTGCCATAGGTAAAGTACCACTTCCTTCTGGCCCAATAAAAAGTTGTGCATGCGGAATTCGTCCGTTATCAACACTTAAAGTAAGGTGTTTTTTAAGATGATTTTGCCCTAAGACTTCAGAAAATAGCATATCACAAAACTATATAATTTTTTAAGAAATGTATAGTTTTCTTTTTAACAGTGTATTTTTAGAATAAAATAATAAATCCTAGTATTTTTACATCATAACTAGCAGCATGTAAACATGACCGAAAAAGCAATTCTTTTTATACCTGATATTTCAGGATTTACTGAGTTTGTACATCATACTGATATTAAACACAGTGGTCATATCATCTCAGAATTATTAGAAATTCTTCTTGATAATAATACCATTAATTTAAAGCTAGCAGAGATTGAAGGCGATGCTTTGTTTTTTTATAAATTTAGTAACTCTGTTAGTTTTGAAGCTATAAAAAAACAGATTGATGCCATGTACATTGCATTTCATATGCATTTAAAACGTTATGAATATGAACGCATATGTCGTTGTGGTGCATGTTCATCAGCATATAATTTGAGCTTAAAGTTTGTGGTACATTATGGTGAAATTGATTTTATAGAAGTCAAAGACAATAAAAAACCTTATGGTAGCCATGTGATTCAAGTACATCGTTTACTTAAAAATAATGTACCATTAACAGAATATGCATTATTTACGGAGAATGTAAAACAACTATCTACTATTGATGATAAATTTACCAAAGGAATTGCCGAATATGATTTTGGGAAAATTGCGTATAGCTATAGTGCCTTATCTTATTTAAAGGAAAATTTACCTTATGTCCCACCAGTTCCAGAAGATGTGCCTAAACACCTTTTGTTTAGCGCAAGTGAAGTGATCAAATCGCCAATGATAGATTTGTATGAGGTGATTAGTAATTTTGATTATAGATTATTATGGTATAAAGGAATTGATAGACTAGAATACGAAGAAAATAAAGTGAATCGATCTGGTAGAAAGCATATCTGTTTGATTGGAAAAAACCAAGAAATTGACCAAACTACGATTACAAGGCATGTAAGTGAAGAGCAATTGGTTTATGGGGAGACAACACCGAGCATGCCTTTTATGAGTCAGTTTAGTATATATTATATTTTAGAGTCTAAAAATGAAGGGTATACGCAATTAAAAATTGAAGCCTATGCAGATTTTAAGCCTTTTGGAATTTTACTTAAAGGTGTTTTTTGTAGAAAGATTTCTAAAATAGTCACAGAAAATATTAAAGAATTGATACTACTGATTGATTCAGGATTTACAACTCAATAAAAATTAATTAATGAAAACCCTCAACTATTTTAATTTTAATAATAAAAAAGCACTAATTAGAGTAGATTTTAATGTGCCCTTAAATACTAATTTTGAAGTGACTGATGCAACTAGAATTTTAGCTGCAAAACCATCAATTATTAAAATATTAGAAGATGGAGGGTCTTGTGTTTTGATGTCACATTTAGGAAGACCAAAAGGGCATCAAGATGAGTTTTCATTACGCCACATTGTTGATGATATTGAAGATGTTATAGGTGTTGAAGTCATATTCGCCTCAAATTGCATAGGAAATGAAGCCAAAGAAGCTGCTGCAAAATTAGAACCAGGGCAAGTTTTATTGTTGGAAAATTTACGCTTCCATGAGGAAGAAAAAAATGGAGATGTTCAGTTTGCAGAAGCCTTATCTATATTAGGAGATATTTATGTAAATGATGCCTTTGGTACAGCACATCGTGCCCATGCATCAACAACTGTAGTTGCTCAATTTTTTAGAGAAAGTAAATGTTTTGGACTGCTTTTAGCAAAAGAAATTGAAAGCATTAAAAAAGTGATGGAAACAGGTGAAAAACCAATCACAGCTATTTTAGGAGGCGCTAAAGTATCTTCTAAAATTACCATTATAGATCATATTTTAGATAAAATAGATCACCTTATTATTGGTGGCGGAATGACATTTACATTCATAAAAGCACAAGGTGGGCAGATAGGTAATTCTCTGGTTGAAAATGATAAATTAGAGTTAGCATTAGAAATAATTAAAAAAGCAAAACAAAAAAATGTACAAATACATTTACCTACAGATGCTGTAATAGCCAATGCATTTAGTAATGATGCAGATACCAAAACCACAGCAGTTAATGAAATCCCTGATGGATGGATGGGTTTAGATGTGGGCTCAGAAACTCAAGTTAATTTTGCTAATGTGATTTCAAACTCTAAAACCATTTTATGGAATGGCCCTTTAGGTGTTTTTGAAATGCAAAATTTTGCTGCCGGGACTATTGCTTTAGGAAATGCAATTGCTGATGCTACTGAATCTGGTGCATTTTCATTAGTTGGCGGTGGTGATTCTGTTGCAGCAGTGAAGCAATTTAACTTTGAAGATAAGGTGAGTTATGTAAGTACTGGTGGTGGTGCTATGCTAGAAAGCCTTGAAGGCAAAATACTTCCTGGGATAAATGCAATTTTGGAATGAGATTTGCAATATACTTTCTAATCTGTTTAAAAAGTACGATTTTAGCGATTATATAAGTTTATAGTATATGAGATTTATAGTGATTTTATTAGTAGTTATTTTAGGTTTAGGAAAAGGTTTTTCTCAAACAAAAGACTCTATCATACCTCAAACAAAAACTGTAAAAGACAGTATTATTGATGACAACTCTGTGAGAAACATTAATTTAAAACCTATAGAAGATTCGCTTTCAAAACGTATACTAAAAGATAACCCATTAGTAAAACAATTAGATGAAAAATGGCGTAATGAACTTTATAACTCATCATTATATGACACGATTTATCAATCTGTAAGAGAGTTAAAATATGATTCTATTTATTATCCTCAATTATCAACAGACACTTTAAAAGCACGATTAGCACGATTGAATGCAAAAACACCTTTTAATGTGGAGTATAACCCTTCTTTAGAAAGTGTAATTAAAAGTTATTTAAAAAACAGAGAAAAGCACTTAAAACGCTTATTGGGGTTAAGTCAGTTTTATTTCCCAATGTTTGAAAATGAGTTGGACAATTATAATATCCCGCTAGAAATAAAATACTTAGCTATAGTAGAGTCTGCATTAAAACCAAGAGCAAAATCACGTGTAGGAGCTACAGGTTTATGGCAATTTATGTTTGCGACAGGAAAACAATTTGGATTAGATGTCAGCAGTTATGTAGATGAACGTAGTGATCCTATCAAATCTACTGAAGCGGCTTGTAAATACTTAGCGAGTTTGTATAAAATATTTGGCGACTGGGATTTGGCATTGGCAGCCTATAATTCTGGTCCTGGAAACGTAAATAAAGCGATTAGACGTTCTGGAGGATATAAAAATTATTGGAATATACGCCCAAATCTTCCACGTGAAACTGCTGGATATCTTCCTGCATTTTTAGCAACGATGTATATTTTTGAATATGCTGAAGAACACGGGTTAAAATCAGATTTGCCAAAAATCACTTATATTGAAACAGATACCATTCGAGTAAAGCAATTGATCACACTAGATCAAGTTTCAGAATTGGTCGATGTCCCTATTGAAGAACTCCAATTTCTAAATCCATCTTATAAATTAGATATTATACCATATATAAAAAATGAAGATTATGTACTTAGACTACCAATAGATAAAATAGGAGTTTTTGTAAATAATGAAGAAAAAATTTATGCATTTGCTAAAGCAGAAATTGAAAAACGAGAAAAACCATTACCACAATTTACAAAAGCAGAATCTAGAGTTAGGTATCGCGTTCGGTCTGGAGATTACTTAGGAAAAATAGCCAGAAAATACGGCGTTAGAGTAAGTCAGATTAAGAGATGGAACGGATTAAGAAACAATAATTTAAAGGTTGGTCAGCGTTTAACTATTTTCCCTAGGCGTCCCATATCAACATCGACACAAAAAAAATCTAATACCAAAAAAGTAGTTAATACTGTTGGCAAAAAAACATATAAAGTAAAAAAAGGAGATTCACTTTGGAGTATTTCTCAAAAATTTCCAGGAATTTCTATTCAGAATATTAAAGATTGGAATGGTATTAGTGGTAAAAACTTAAAACCAGGAAAAACATTAGTGGTTTCTAAAAAATAAACTCTTTTAAAAAATAAATAGATGAAAAAATTAATACTAATAACCTTTAGCGTTTTATTATTAATATCCTGTAATAAAAACAATTCGAGCAAGAGAGCTGTCCCTGCTTCTTCAGGAAAAATTAATTATGTTTCTGTAGTTGTTGATAATGAATTATGGGAAGGTAGTATTGGTAAAGCTATTAGAGACTCTATTGGTGAAGCCGTATATGGTTTGCCACAAGATGAACCTATATTTTCTATGCGACAAATGCCCCCTTCTGTATTTACAGATTTTGCTAGAAATAACAGGACAGTTTTAAAAATAGAAAAAGGGAAAGATACTGATGTTAAGATTTATGAAAACCCTTATGCTAAACCTCAAAAAATGGTAGTTGTTAGCGGGAATACTAATAAAGACATTGTAGAACAATTGTATTCCAACAAAGCAAAGATAATTTCAACATTTAAAACAGAAGAAATTAAAGAGCGACAAAGACGTACAAGAATATCTATAAACACTGCTAATAATATAGAAGCTAAATTAGGACTTACTATTGAATTCCCTTCGGCTTATAGGGTAGCCAAAGAAGAAGATAACTTTTTTTGGATTAGAAAAGATATTAAAACAGGAACGATCAATTTGTTACTCTATGAAATGCCATTAAACACAATTTCTAAAGATGATGCAGCTATTGATGATGTGATTAAAATGAGAGATTCTATAAGTAAAATGCATATTCCGGGCCCTGCTGAAGGCACCTATATGGTTACCGATGATTCGTATTGGCCTTTTATTGGACAAACAATATTAGATAATAAACCTACTATAGAAACAAAAAGTACTTGGGTGGTTAAAAACGCATTTATGTCTGGACCATTTATAAACTATGTTATTGAAGATGCGGTTAACAATAGACTTGTTGTTATTGAAGGTTTTGTATTTGCACCATCAGTTGCAAAAAGAGATCATGTTTTTGAGTTAGAGTCTATTATAAAATCAGTAAAGATTAAATAAAAAAACCAGCGCATTCCGCTGGTTTTTTGTATAAATTAAATTTTAAAAACTAGTTTTCATTAGTTTCATCTGTTTTTTTATTATCTTCCTTGCTAGCATCTTTAAATTCTTTAATACCGCTACCAAGGCCTTTCATTAATTCTGGGATTTTCTTTCCTCCAAATAATAATAATACAACCAATACAATTAAAGTTATCTGTATAGGGCTTATTGCTAAAAAGTATAAACTCATGATGTTCAATTTTAAAGAGCAAAGTTAATAATTAAACTTTAAAAAAAACGTTTAACAACAAACTTTAGCGCAAAGCGAAACGTTAATGCTATTATTTTATTTAATTTTGTTTGCAGAATGTCAGAGAAAACAAAAAACAAGGGTCGATTTAAACAAAAACTACTTCACAAGTATCGCTTAGTAATTCTTAATGAAGATACTTTTGAAGAACGATTTGCTATTAAATTAACACGATTAAATGTGTTTGTTATAGCGTCTTTATCGGCCATTATACTTGTTGGTTTTACTACGTTACTTATTGCATTTACAACTTTAAGAGAGTATATTCCAGGATACTCTTCAACATCGTTAAAAAAGAAAGCTACAGAGTTAACCTATAAAACAGATTCATTACAGCAAGTTATTAGTTTAAATCAGCAATATTTTGAGTCTATTAGTCGCGTGTTAAATGGAGATGTTAAAACAGTAGAAGAATTTAATAAAGATTCAATTATAGGTACTGCAGAACTTGACATAAATGAAATTAACTTAAACCCTTCAAGAGAAGATTCATTATTACGAGAAAAAGTAGACAAAGAAGACAAATACAACTTGTTTGAATCAGCGACATCTAATGTTAATTTTGTATTGTTTGCCCCTGTAAACGGGACAATAAGTGAAAATTATAATGCAGAAGAAAAACATTTTGCTGTAGATATTGTAGTTGCAAAAGATACACCAGTAAAAGCCACAGCAGATGGCACAATTGTATTAGCAGAGTGGACAACGCAAACAGGATATGTTGTTGTTATAGATCACGGAAATGGATTAATCTCTGCTTACAAACACAATGAATCCTTAACTAAAGAACAAGGAGATTTGGTGAAAGCTGGAGAAGTGATTGCGATTTCTGGAAATACAGGAGAGTTAACCACAGGACCGCATTTACACTTTGAGCTTTGGAGCAATGGATACCCAACAAACCCAACAAATTTTATCGATTTTGAATAAATGAAACCGAATAAAATTACATCTTTAAAATCGTTACTAGCAAAACCATTTGCAAAACAAATAGAACGAAAAATCAAGAAGTGGTCAAGTAAACCTATTGAAACACAAGGAAAAGTATTTAAAAATTTAATTACTGATGCAGCAGGCACGCAATTTGGTCAAGACCATGATTTTATAAGTATTAATAGCTATGAGGATTTTGTAAAACGTGTACCTATTAGAGATTATGAAGCATTGCGCCCATATGTAGATAGAGTAGTTAAAGGTGAAACGGATATTTTATGGAAAGGAAAACCCATCTATTTTGCAAAAACTTCGGGTACTACTTCTGGTGCTAAATACATTCCTATTACAAAAGAAAGTATGCCTAGTCATACAGAAGCCGCTAGAAATGCAATTTTACTTTATGTTAGTAGAACTGGAAATACGAGTTTTATTAATGGAAAGATGATTTTTTTGCAAGGAAGCCCGGTATTGCATGAAGAAAATGGCGTGCAATCAGGCCGTCTCTCAGGAATTGTAGCGCATTATGTACCGAAATATCTTCAAAAAAACAGAATGCCTAGTTGGGAAACTAATTGTATTGAAGATTGGGAAACAAAAGTTAATGCTATTGTTGAAGAAACGCTTAATGAAGATATGACTATTATTAGTGGTATACCGTCATGGGTACAAATGTATTTTGAAAGACTTCAACAAAAAACAGGAAAGAAAGTAGGTGATATTTTTAAAAATTTTAATCTCTTCATTTTTGGAGGCGTTAATTTTGAACCTTACCGTGCTAAATTTGAGAATTTAATAGGTAGAAAAGTAGATAGTATAGAATTGTATCCTGCTAGTGAAGGGTTTTTTGCATTTCAAGACGAACAGGATGAAAAAGGGATGTTGTTACAATTAAATTCAGGCATGTTTTATGAATTTGTTAAAGCAGATGAATTTTTTAATGATAACCCAAAACGAATCTCTATTAAAGATGTTGAAATTGGTGTCAATTATGTGATGATTATTTCTACCAATGCAGGGCTTTGGGGATATAACATTGGAGATACTATTGCGTTTACTTCAGTTAAACCCTATCGTATTATCGTAACGGGTAGGATAAAACATTTTATCTCTGCCTTTGGAGAACATGTTATTGGTAAAGAAGTAGAGCAAGCTTTAGACGTAGGAGTAGATGGAAGTGATATTCAAATTACAGAATTTACTGTAGCTCCTAAAATTAATGTTGAAAACGAACTACCGTATCATGAATGGTTTATTGAATTTGAAAATGAACCTAAAAACATTTCGGAATTTGAAAAAAAAATAGATCAATCACTACAACAACAAAATAGTTATTATTTTGACTTAATTGATGGAAAAGTACTTCAACCTTTAAAAATAACAAAAGTAAAAAACAACGGATTTAGAGAGTATATGAAATCTATTGGAAAACTTGGTGGTCAAAATAAAATACCTAGACTGTCTAATGACAGAAAGATAGCTGATGTACTAACTGAAGCCAATCTAGTTAATTAACGTACCTTAGTTTTAAATATAGTATATGAGTAAAAAACATCAAGGACGAACGAGAGCTCAAGAAAGCTCAAGTGCTATTGAGAGAATGTATATTACCATGCGTCACTTATTTAATCGTGGATTTTATAAGCCAATGGGTATTTCTGGTGAAACGCTAAGAGAGGCTTTATTATTATTAAGACCAGAAATTTATGGATCTATTGGAGAAGAAAAAGCAGAGTTAGATGGTTTATTGTACGTGATAGATAGGTTACCTCATAGTATTGAAGAGTGTCGTTTTATAAACCTCACAAGTGATGAAGGCTATGGTAAATCGCATTTTGAAGTGATTATACCTGCTAAAAGAAGACGTAATTGTTATAGAATAGATCAAGAACAGATGAATATTGAAATCACCAGAGGACGTTCTGAGATTTATGATATTTTAACCCACCTTACCTTTTTGTTTGTTGAATCTCATAAAATTAGCAAACGTGTACTTATAAATGAAAAAGGAGATACCACTCGGGATTGGGACAAGCTTGAAAAATCAGTTTTATCTAGTAAAAAATTAACTCAAAAAGATAGAGAAATCGCAATCACACATACAGCTAATATTTTAGGACGCACTTTTGAAGAACTAACAGAAATCTATCAAAAATTTGCTACTCCTACACAACCAGAGCGTTTATTACATATTGTGTATTGGTTAGGTAAATTGGCTATTGATGAGGTGATAAGCAATATAAAACGTACTGTAACATTCAGCCCTGTTCTAAGAGAACGATTAGGACATCATATCCATAGTGAAATATGGGCAGATACTATTAAAGAAATTTTAAAAAAGAATAATTTATTAAATAGACCAATTCATATTATCAGTGCCAATTTACATAGTGTTATGAATGTATTATTTGCGTCAAGGGCATTAACTGTTTTGACTTCTAAAAAAGATATTTATGATGTTTATGAAGATTTGAGTAGTTCAGAAAACGAATCATTACGTAAAAAAGTAACACAGCAAGCTATTAAAGAAGGGATGATTTATATAAAAGATACATCTGGAACCAATATAGATGTCCAAATTTTTGACACTTTAAAAATTGATTTAAGCAAAACTGATTTAAAGATTGATAACACAAATCAAGATTCAGAAAAACCTGTTATATTTGTTATGGACTATGCGTTTGGAGAGCAAGCTTATGAAACTATTGATGAGTTTTTAAAACCATATGAAGCAGGATCTAAAATTCATTTAAATATAGAATCTGTTTCTATAATGGGAAAAGCAGGAATTTTAGAAGGGAAAAAAGGTGATATTATGATTCCATCAGCTCATATTTTTGAAGGAACAGCAGATAATTATCCATTTAAAAATGAATTGACAAAAGAAGAATTAGAGTGTCAAGGTGTTGCTATTTTTGAAGGTGCTATGGTGACTGTTTTAGGTACTTCATTGCAAAACAAAGAAATTCTTAAGTTTTTCCATGACTCTACTTGGAATGTAATTGGTTTAGAAATGGAAGGTGCACATTACCAAAAAGCAATACAAGCAGCATCAAAAGTAAGAAATAGTATTAATCCAGATGTAAAAGTAAGATATGCATACTATGCTAGTGATAACCCCTTAGAAACAGGAAGTACATTAGCTTCTGGTGGCTTAGGAACCTCTGGAGTAAGACCAACATATTTAATAACAAAAACAATATTAAAACAAATACTTAATAATTAAATTATGAGTGACAACCTACCAACGCAACAGCAAGGTTCAGATGAAGTAGACTTAGGACAGCTTTTTAAACTAATAGGAAAAGCATTTGATCGTTTTTATAGATTTATAAAAAGTATTTTTGTTGGCTTGTTCCATTTGCTAATGAGTTTTCTACTATTTATTCAAAAACACGTTATCAAATTAGCAATTGCAGGTGTTTTAGGCTTAGGTTTAGGATATTTTTTTGATACAACAACTAATGTAGTTTATGAGTCTCAAATGGTAGTAGAACCTAATTTTAATAGTGTACAACAGTTGTATAATAACATTAATTATTATAATGAATTAGCAAAAGCCAATGACTCTTCAGCACTTGCTTCTGCATTGAGTATAAGTATGGTAGAAGCTTCTTCAATTCAAGAAATAATAGCTGATGCGTATTCTGATGAAAATCAAAAAATAGAATTGTTTGATGAATTTATAACAAAACTAGACACAATTACAAGAAAAACAATTGACTATGAAGCTTATTTAGAAAACTTTAATACGGTAGACGCTAGATTTCATAGAATTATTTTTACAAGTACAAGTTCTAGAGTTGCTAAAAAGACGCAAAACGCCATAGTTGAATCTATAATCGAAAATAAATACTTTAAAGAACAGCAATTAGCTAATCAAAAGAATTTAGATTTACAGGATAATATTTATAAAAAACAAATTAAAGAGATAGATACATTACAAGGTTTTTATAAAAAATTAGCTTTAAAAACGGCTGAAAAAGAAACAGTAGCAACTAGTATTAATTTAGCAGATAAAGAAAGTTCTGAAAATAAAGAACTGGCTTTAATTGAAAAATTAGATGAAATAAAAAAACTACAAGTAGAATTAAACATTGAACGTGCAAGTAAAAA
>CAZECB010000011.1:0-15713 GCA_964510745.1 uncultured Flavobacteriaceae bacterium
TTGCTCTTTTAATAAATAAGCAGCAACACTAGAATCTACACCTCCTGAAAGCCCTACAATTACTCTTTTCATACTAATTAAATCAATCTGATTTTTAAAATACAAATTTACAAATAAAAAAAGGGTAACATAAATATGTCACCCTTTTAACTATTTATATGTTTGATATTATTGTTTTACTTTCTTTTTACGTTTATAATCAAGATCTTTTTCTTCTTTAAGTTTGCCGTTTTCGTAATACTTCCAAATTCCTGATTTCTTTCCTTTTTTATAATTTCCTTCTATTAAAAGCTCTCCTTTACCATTAAAGTATTTAGAGCTACCATGTAGTTCACTATTTTCATAAACAAACTCCTTTAATACAATTTTATTTAGTGAATACCACTTTGAAACTCCTTGTAATTGTCCATTTACATAATTTGCTTCTTCAGCTAAAACACCTGTTTTATAATACACTAAACGTTTTCCTGTAAGTAATCCTTCCTGTGTATACTCTTCAGAAGTCATCAATTTAGTAGAGTTATTATGATAATACATCCACTTACCAACATAAGTTTTACCTATCATTTTTCCCTCGCTAATTATTTTTCCGCGAGAGGATAGAAATTTAACTTCAGCACTTCCATCATTTACATTGAAAATCTTTGTAGCAGTGAGTACACTTTTCTTTTTAATTAGTTTGTAAAAATTAAATAGACCAACTTCTTTTCCGTGTTCAAAAGTACCTTCATAACGTACTTGGTCTGTATCTTGAAAGTTTTTCTTCCAAACACCATGGCGTTTTCCATTAGTATCAAATTGATTTACTTGTTGTGCATAACTCAAATTAATTAGCAATAATAAAGCGTATACAATATAATGTTTCATCTCTTCTTGTTTGATATCTTTTTAAACGATGTATGTATGTCTGAAATTGTATATACAAAAAAGCTGCCAAAAATGGCAGCTTTAAATTATTTTCGTTTTTGTTGATTTCTTTTTTGCTGCTCAGCTTGCTCCATCATCTCTGCCATTTTTTGTTTAAAACGACTCTGTTTTTTAGGCTTACTCTTTCTAACCTCTATTTTAGCAAGTACCTTCTTATCATCGATAATGTAATTTTTAATCACAATCATAATACCAATACTGATTAAGTTTGAAATAAAATAATACAAACTCAACCCACTGGCATAGTTATTAAAGAAAAATAACATCATAATTGGAGAGAAGTAAATCATATACTTCATCATTTTTGCCATATCAGGCATTCCTTCTTGTGTTGGTTGTGATGCTGCTTGTTGACCAGTAGTCATCCTCATATAAAAGAAGATTGCAATAGACGCTAATATTGGAAATAAACTTACATGATCCCCATAAATAGGAATATTAAATGGTAGTTCAGCAATCGAATCAAAAGATGATAAATCATCTGCCCACAAAAAGCTTTTTTGACGTAAATCAAAAGAAGTTGGGAAAAATGTAAACAACGCATAAAATACTGGCAATTGTAATAATGCTGGTAAACATCCGCTTAAAGGGCTTGCTCCGGCTTTATTTTGAAGTGCCATTGTTTCTTGTTGGATCTTCATTTTATTACCCTTAAATTTAGTCTTAATAGCTTCTAACTCTGGTTTTAAAATTTTCATTTTAGCCTGAGATAAAAATTGTTTGTATTGCACAAAAGACATTAATAATTTAATTAAAATCGTCATGACAATAATAGCAATTCCATATGGTAAAAACCCACTTAAAAATCCAAATAAAGGGATGAATAAATGTTTATTAATCCATCCAAAAAGACCCCATCCATAAGGAATACTTTCTTCTAAATTTTTATCATATGCTCTTAATGTTGCTGTATCTGTGGGTCCATAATACATATGCAACGGTTCATTTAACTCGCCTCCGTTTAACTCTAAAGGAATTAATGTTGCATAACTTTTAGTATATAAGGTATCTACCTCTTCATCTTTCACTAAAGTTTCAGATTTAAAGTTCACCTTTTTAAAGGGCTTATCCGTAACTAATATTGAACTAAAAAAGTGTTGTCTGTATGATAACCAACTTACATCTTCTTCATCTTCTTCATCATTTCCAGCTTGGCTTAACTTATCGATTTTCTCACCATCATGTTGGTAAGTTAAACGTGTGTATCTATTTTCATAAGTTATACTTTTTGCTTGACGTCTTCCTTTTAATTTCCAATCTAAAGTCACATTTTGAGAGCTATTAATTACATTACTCAACCCTTGTGAGCGCACATTAAATCCTAACATATGATCATTAGGTTTTAACTCATAACTATACTCTAAAAACTGAGTTGGAGATACTTTAAGTTTCATAGATAACACTTGGTTATCTCCATTTTTGGTTAATGTTGGCTCAAAATAAAGGTCTTGTGTATTTAATGTTCTATTATCAGTAGTACTAAAATTGATATTAAAAATAGCATTTTGATCTTTTATTAAATAAATAGGAACGGCATTATGATCTACATAATCTTTTAATTTTACTTCAGTAATATATCCTCCTTTATTATTTACTTTTAAGTATAGTACTTCATTTTCAAAAACAGTTTCATGATCTGTTGCCGATGGCAAACTAGCTGAATATGCAAATGCGCCTATCTTATCTTGAAGTTTTGCTAAACCTAGTGAGTCTGATGTATTAACTGCTGAAAAATCATTCTGGGTAGCTACAAACGTCTCTTGTTTAGCTTCTTCTTGTTTCTGCTCTGCCTCTACTTGTTCTTGTTTTGCTTTTTCTTGAGCTTCTAATTCTTCTGGAGTGGGTTGATTTTGATACATCATCCATAGTAATATCCCAAAAATAAGCACAAAGCCAATTATAGATTTAACGTCTAATTTCTTTTCTTCCATTTAAGTTAATTATAAACTTTTAGTTGTTTTTAGTGATTATTATATATCAAATCATCAACCGAAGTTTTGTTTTATGTCATTATGACATTATTATTTTTTGCTATAGGTTAATGCTGCTTTTACAAATGCAACAAATAAAGGATGGGGTTTTACTACGGTACTTTTATATTCTGGATGGTATTGTACACCTACAAACCAAGGATGTTCAGTGATCTCTATTATTTCTACTAAACTTGTTTTTGGGTTATAGCCTGTGGTTTTCATACCAGCAGCTTCTATTTGGTCTTTATAATCGCTATTAAATTCAAACCTATGACGGTGACGCTCTTTAATTAATGTGTCTTCATATACAGCTGATACAATGCTATTAGGAGCTAACTCACAATCCCAAGCACCTAGACGCATGGTTCCGCCTTTGTTGGTAATTGTTTTTTGTTCTTCCATAATATCAATTACAGGATGTGGTGTTGTTTCATTCATTTCTGTAGAATTTGCATTGGCTAAACCTAATACATTTCTACTGAATTCAATAACTGCCATTTGCATACCTAAACAGATTCCTAAAAACGGAATATTGTGTTCTCGTACATATTTCACAGCTTCAATTTTACCTTCAATACCACGTTCACCAAAACCTGGAGCTACTAATACACCATCTAAATGAGATAATTTAGACGCAACATCTTTAGCATTTAAATATTCAGAATGTATCGACTCTATTTTTACTTTCACTTCATTAGCAGCACCTGCATGAATAAATGATTCTAATATAGATTTATACGAATCTTGTAGTTCGACATATTTACCTATTAGACCTATAGTAACCGTGTTTTTTGGGTTTTTATGACGTGAAACAAAAGCATTCCAATGTTTTAAATCTGGAACTGAACAATCTAATTCTAATTGTTTTAAAACTACTTTATCCAAACCTTCTTCTAACATTAAATTAGGAACATCATAAATTGTTGACGCATCAATAGATTGAATTACCGCTTCTTTTTTTACATTACAAAAGCGTGCTAATTTTACTTTTATATCTTCACTAAGCTCATGCTCTGTTCGGCAAACTAATATATCTGCTTGAATTCCACTCTCCATTAATGTTTTTACACTATGCTGAGTTGGCTTTGTTTTTAACTCGCCTGCTGCAGATAAATAAGGCACTAGAGTTAAATGAATTACGATGGCGTTGTTATCTCCCAACTCCCATTGTAATTGCCTAACTGCTTCTATATAAGGTAATGATTCAATATCACCTACTGTGCCTCCAATTTCAGTAATAATAATATCATAATCCTCTGAGTTTCCTAAAATTTGGATACGTTCTTTAATTTCATCTGTAATATGAGGAATTACCTGTACGGTTTTACCTAAAAACTCACCACGACGTTCTTTATCAATAACACTTTGATAAATACGACCAGTTGTTACATTATTTGCTTGAGAAGTAGGTACGTTTAAAAAGCGTTCATAATGACCTAGGTCTAGATCAGTTTCAGCACCATCATCAGTGACGTAACATTCTCCGTGTTCATATGGGTTTAAAGTTCCTGGGTCGATATTAATATAAGGATCTAATTTTTGAATTGTAGTACGGTAGCCTTGTGCTTGTAGAAGTTTTGCTAGTGAGGCTGCTATAATACCTTTTCCTAGTGAAGAAGTTACTCCTCCTGTTACAAAAATATATTTTGTGTTACTTGTCATCTTGCGCTTTTAAACGCAGGCAAATTTACAAATAAGAATTGAAATTTTATGAATTATTAAGGATTGTTTGTTAGGGAAATTTTAAGATTAAAGATGAGGTAATTAAAGAGAAATTACGAAATCTATATCATCCTTTAACCTGTTTCTGAATATTCCTTACCAAATACTCTAACCCATTTATTTTAAGTTCATAAACAGTAGCTAACATCTCTCCTATTTGTCCTTTTGGTAATCCCTTATTACGATACCAAAGCACATAATATTCTGGTAAGTCAATCATAAATCGTCCTTCATATTTACCATAAGGCATTTTGGTGGTTGCTAATTTTATTAAGAATTGTTTTTCTTTATCTGTATCCAAAAGAAATTAGTATTGATATGCTTTTAACGCTTTAAGTTCTGAAACAAGTTTTTCTTGCCACTTTAATTGTGCTTCTAAATTTATAGAATGATTTGTTTCTGAATCGTATTTTTCTTGATAAGCTCGTAACTCTCGAATAATTTTATTATGAATACGCTTCATTTCTTGATCTATATTTTTTGTGAATTTAGAGGTTTCAATACGTTGTCTAAATTTCCTTGCAAATAACTCTGTAATATCAAAATGTAAACGCTCATGTTTTAAAATTACATCAGTTTCTGATCCTTTTAAATACCAAGATTCATCAGGATAAAAATGAGCAACTACATGATAATCAAAACTAAAAAGTCGTCTTGGAGATTGTTTTGCTGAAAAACCAAAAGAAATTCCTGAAGCTGTAGTTGCTGTTGCTTTTGTATTTGAAGTTGGTCTATTTACTTTTTTAAAATCATTCCACACAACTTTATAATCTTCACTCCAAGCAATAGTTGGAGTTTTTGTTTGTTGAAATGAATTAACTAATAATAAAACAACTAAGTATTTATACATTGTTCTTTCTGCTTAAAAAATGTTATAACTAAAATGTTGTTATTATTCTTTAATTTCAACAATTCTCAAACCATCATATCTAACAATGTAAACAGCTTCATTATAATAACCGCCAAAATGTTTTTTAGAGTATCTAAACTTATTTTCAATATACTCAGTCTCCATACTTGACTCTGTAGCTTCAAATAAGGTTTCGTCTGTGTATGCTAAACGTAGTATGATATCCATAGTTATATCAAATCCGCGAACAGCATATCGATTAGGTGTCGTTCCGTATTTACGAATATAGTCAGTTACAAATATATTTTTCACATCAGGGTCATAGGGTTTATTTACTGATGGATAATGAAACTTTAATTTTGCTAAATCATTATGAATACGATCTCCTTCAAAAGCATCGGTTTTATTAGTGGTCATTAAAATTACTTCAATCCCTGCTTCTTTATCTATAAAAGAATTTAGCATACTTGCAGTACTCCCAGCAAATCCTCGATCAGTAGTTTCTAAAAACACGATATTAAGTCCTGGTTTAAAATGATCTTCAATATCTGAACGCACAATAAAACCATCTTTACCTTTTTTATTTTTTCTTGAAAACACTTGTTTTGCTTTTGAAAATCTAGCTTTCAAAGCAGTACTATTAGGTTTATTTATTGAATCTGAAATAATAATTATACTTTCAATAGTTGCAATACTATTATCGACATGATTCGCTATAGCATTTAATAATAACGCTTCTTGAGGTTGTGATTGAAATACATTATTATGATTGTTGTTTTTCAGTTTCTTAAGTGTAGAAATTAAAGGGACATTATCTGATTCAAGTTTAGATGCTACGATTTCAAAATTACCAGAAACCAGCGGACCTATCACTGCATCATAATCAGAAAAATCATTATCTTCTACAATACGCTTTACACCTCCTCTTTTTGGATAGGTGTCATAAACATCTAATTTTGTTGAAATCCCTAATTGTTTTGCTGAATCTAATGCCATTAAAACACCTGAATGAAAATCTAAAGAAATATTTAAAGGTCCTCCATCTTTTTTTAGCATTTTCTTCACATTATCATCAGAATCCATATCTATTTTATGCAATCTGAAAGGGAGCATAACTGCTAATTTTTTAGTATTGTAATTTTTAATTTTACTAATTAGATCAGCTGTTTCAAAATCACCATTAAAATCTGCTATTAGCGTTTCTTTTGGAACTCTTAAAATCATTCCTATTTTTAAACCGCTTTCACTTAATCCTTCATTTAAGGCTTCTAACTCTTCTTGTTTAAGTCCTGTTTTTCTAAATATTGATAAAAACCCTTCTTTTGGTTGTACTGTATAATATCCATAATTTTCATCAGCTTCTAACTCTTCATTATTAGCAATATTTGGTACAATTACTTCTTGGCCCAATTGTAATTCTTCTCCTAAATTTGGATTCAATTTTTCTAATTCTATAACTGAAATTCCGAATTTATAAGCTACACGCCATTTACCTTCGCTTTTCTGCACTTTATAGGTTCTTAACGTATTTTCTAGTTTAGATGTTATTTTTACAATTTCATATACAGGGATTTGTATACGATCTCCTTTTCTTAAGACTTCAGCATATAAGCGTTTATTATGTTGTTTGATATCTTCAATTTCAATATTATACTTTTCAGAAATACTATATAAAGTCTCTTTACGTCTTACTTTATGTTTCTTGTAATTAAGCAATTTCTTTTGTTCAACTTCTATTGGAGTATCTAATTTTTTAGTATTTGGAATTATCAATATAATATCAGGTGCAAGGTTTGTTTTTGCATCTGGATTTAATGCTATAATATCAAAGGGAGTCACTTGATATAATTTTGAAATGCTCTCAATGCTTTCTCCTTGCTTTACTTTATGTGTTTTATACTCTTGTGCTATAGCATTGAAGCTAAACATTACTATAAAACCGAAACAGATTAAAAGGGTTTTCATTTGTTTTTTATTTTTTTTCCTACATTAAGGATTGAGACTTTATTGGAGCTCCTCGTAAAGAGTGACTGTCAAAAGCCAGACCATTAGCTACTGATTTCAATCAGGATAAATAGTGGTAGTGCTCAAATATAATATTAACGCTTTATTTTTAAGTTGCTTTTTTAAAGAAATTTATTACTCCCACTCTATTGTTGCGGGTGGTTTTGAGCTGATATCATACACTACTCTATTAACGCCTTTTACTTTATTTATTATATCATTAGATGTTTTTTGCAAGAACTCATAGGGTAAATTTACCCAATCTGCCGTCATTCCATCTGTACTTTCTACAGCGCGTAAGGCCACTACTTTTTCATATGTACGCTCATCACCCATGACACCTACACTATTTACAGGTAGTAAAATAGCGCCTGCTTGCCATACTTTATCATACAAACCCCATTCTTTTAAACCGTTTATAAAAACAGCATCTACCTCTTGTAATATACGAACTTTCTCAGCAGTTAGATCTCCAAGAATACGAATTGCTAATCCTGGTCCTGGAAATGGATGGCGTCCTAGAAGCTCTTTATTCATACCCATTGAGGCACCAACACGTCTTACCTCATCTTTAAATAATGTTTTTAATGGTTCTACTACTTTTAGTTTCATAAAATCTGGTAATCCTCCAACATTATGATGACTTTTAATAGTAGCACTTGGGCCTCCTGTTGCCGATACACTTTCAATAACATCTGGATAAATGGTGCCTTGCGCTAACCACTTTACATCTTGTATGGCATTGGCTTCATCATCAAAAACTTCAATAAATACACGACCTATTGTTTTTCGTTTTTGCTCTGGATCGCTCTGTCCTGCTAACGCATCCAAAAAGCGTGCCGAAGCGTCTACACCTTTTACATTGAGCCCCATACCTTCATACTGCTTAAGCACACTTGTAAACTCGTTTTTACGCAATAAACCGTTGTTTACAAATACGCAATATAAATTTTCTCCTATAGCTTTATGTAGTAACACGGCTGCCACAGAAGAGTCTACTCCGCCTGATAAGCCTAGTACTACTTTATCATTACCTAATTTTTCTTTTAACCCTGAAACGGTTTCTTCTACAAATAAATCTGGTGTCCAGTCTTGAGCTACTCCAGCTATATTGACTAAAAAGTTTTCCAACAATTGTTTTCCGTCTGTGGAATGATATACTTCTGGGTGAAACTGAATAGCATAAGTTGGCTCGCCATCAATTTTAAAAGCTGCATTTTTAACATCATGCGTACTTGCTAATAGTTTACCGTTAGTTGGCAGTGATTTTATGGTATCACTATGACTCATCCAGACTTGACTTCCTTCTGAGATATTTGCAAAAAATGTATCATTAGTTTCTATAAATGATAAGTTAGCACGTCCATACTCTCTGGTATTTGATGGTGCTACTTCACCACCTGAAAAATGTGCTAAATACTGTGCGCCATAACACACTGCTAATAGTGGTTTTTTAGTACGAATTTCTGAAAGTTCTGGGTGTAATACATCTTCGCCTCTCACAGAGTTTGGGCTTCCAGATAGCACAACTGCTTTAAAATCATTTATATGAGTTGGAATTTTATTATAAGGATGAATTTCACAGTAAATATTGAGTTCTCTTACTCGTCGTGCAATAAGTTGCGTATACTGTGAACCGAAATCTAGAATTAATACGTTGTTGTTTTGCATATGCAAAATTAATCCATTTGTTATTGACTTACAATCTAATTATTTATAATTTTCATATCTTGTTAACATATTTTTTTATGAGTTATGTCTCTTGAAATTTCTATCAAAAAATCAATATCTAAATCTAGTATTTTAACGATTATGAGGTCAGACAGAAGTACTACATGGACTAAATTACATCGCGGAATGGAAACCCATGACTTAGCACATTATGCTGTAGAAAAAACTTTAGGTTTTAAAGATGCATTTTATGGTATTATCAATAAAGGCTTTAATATTAGTGATTTTGAATTACCAAAAGATATGCGCCCAAATCTTATCACCTCAGAATCTTTAGTTACTGAACATATTGTAAATCTTTTGGAAGTTGAATTTTTAAATTCTGGATCTAATCAAAATTTTATTGAAGATTTAAAACGGATTTTAAACGATAATAATTTACCTATTCCTAAAGCACTAAATGCACAAACATTATCTAATATTAGAACCATGTATCAAGACTTAATCAAAAAATGGAGGTTATTAAATGATAATGAAGTATTAAATTTACAATTATCTTTCTAAATTTCTAACACTAGAAATTCACTTGATAAAGGCTTTAATTCTTTTAATAATTTAGAAATCAAATCATCTCCAAACTCTAAATATAATTCTGAAAAATTGAGATTACGTTCTTGTAAACTTTGACCTGGGAACAAGTCGTTTTGCAGTACTTTTATTCGTTTTATTTGCTCGCTTAATTTTCGTTTTTGCGCTTTTAATAAACGCTTTTCAAGATTATGCAATCCTTTTAATTGTTTTTTTTCTTGCGCTGCTACAGCTCCTAAAAACGATTTATCTGTTTGATTTGCTAAATCATATAAATGTTTAAACTGAGACTTTAATGTTGCTTTCTGACTTGAAAAATCAATATTAATATCTGATAACTTTTTGACCTGTTGATTAACTAATGCTTCTTGTTTTAAAAATAAGTTTTGTAATGACAATCCTAATTTTTCTTGTTTCTCAGTATGTTTTTCAGTTTTTACTAACGCTGAATTACGCAATAATAATATTGGAAACGGTACATTAACTGCTTCAAAGAATGCTTTAAACTCAAACCAATAGGCTAACTCACCGCCACCACCTATGTAACATAGGTTAGGAAGAATGACTTCCTGATATAAAGGGCGCATGATTACATTAGGCGAAAAACGTTCAGGAAACTCGTTGACTTCAGCTAACAAATCTGTTTTATTCCATGATATATTAGTATCATTGACTTTAAACACTTCGTTTTCAAAAACAATACGTTCTCGAAGGTTTTCGGTTATATAAAATAAATTAATTTCTCTAGGGTTTACCTGTATTTTATGTCCCAACTCACTTAATAATTCACAAGTTTGAGTGACTTTTTTATAAGAAGTATTACTAAATAAATCTTTTTCAATAAAAGGAATAAACAAACGTTTTAATTCTGATGCATTAGCATCAATAATAACCAATCCTTCTTTAGTAAATAATTTGTTTGCAATATAACGTGTCGCATCTGCTAAATTATCATGCTTTACATAACCTTCTTCAAATAAACTTCTTAAATAATCCGCATTTTTTCCTTGGCCTATTTCTGAAGAGAATGTTTTAAAAACGTCATTTAATCCATTCGTACTTAACTCACCCACAGCACCACTTGAAGCTCTGTCCCATTTTACTTTTTTTCCTTTAAAATTAAAGTAATTAATTTCTTCAAAATCATGATCTTCTGAAGCCATCCAATATATTGGTACAAAATTAAACTCAGGATATTCTGCCTTTAATTGCTTAGTTAAATTTATGGTAGAAATAATTTTATATAAAAAATATAGTGGACCTGTAAATAAATTTAATTGATGTCCAGTAGTAATGGTGAAGGTGCTTTCTTCTTTTAAACTTTCAATATTTTTTTGAGTTGCAGCAGAAATATCCATCGTTTTATATTGCTGTTGCAATACATGATTTAAAACAATTCTTGACTCTAATGGATAGCTATTTTTCTTTTCAAGGATTTGTGCTCTAAAATTTTCAAGTTTTGGAAACCTTTTATAAAATGGATTTAAACTTGGATGTTCTTCCAAATAATCACAAATTAAATCTGAAAAATAGTTTGTATCCCTAAAAGATAAACAGTCAGCTGGCATATAAATATTGAAATATTGCGCAAATATAATGCTCTTTATACTTATAAGTACTAATTTTTAGTTAATTCAATTTGTTGTTTCTAATTTTAAATGAAGTTTACAAAAAAAGAATAATTCTTTAATCAAACCTCAATTTCGCTTCATATATTTACCTTCTATTTAAAATCAAAACCAATGCAAAAGTACGTTTACACTATTACATTCATTTTCTGTTCTTTATTTATTACAATCAATGCACAACAATTACAATCGCCTAGTGATTTTTTAGGGTATGAAATTGGCACTCAATTTTCAAGACATCATCAAGTAGTAGACTATTTTAAACACGTAGCTTCTACCGCTTCTAATCAAGTGAAATTAGAACAATATGGAGAAACGTATGAACGTCGCCCTTTATATGTCGCTTATGTCTCTTCAGAAGAGAACTTAAACAATCTTGAAAGAATACGTGAAAACAATCTTAAAAACGCAGGTATTCTAGATGGAAAGCCTTCAAGTACAGATATTGCTATTGTTTGGTTGAGTTATAATGTACATGGTAATGAAGCTTCAAGTACTGAAGCGGCGATGCAAACCATTTACACCTTACTTACTGAAAAACAAGACTGGTTAAAAAACACTGTCGTCATTATAGATCCTTGTATTAATCCTGATGGACGTGATCGTTACGCTAATTGGTTTAATGAAACGGCAAGTGTACCTTATGATATAGATCAACAGGCGAGTGAACATAATGAACCTTGGCCAGGGGGAAGGCCAAATCATTATTTATTTGATTTGAATCGTGATTGGGCTTGGGCAACACAAACAGAATCAGCGTCACGTCTAAAAATATATAATAAATGGATGCCACATATTCATGTAGATTTTCATGAACAAGGCATTAATGAACCTTATTATTTCGCTCCTGCTGCTGAACCTTTTCATGAAGTCATTAGCGATTGGCAACGTGATTTCCAAACTCAAATAGGGAAAAATCATGCTACCTATTTTGACAAAAAAGGATGGTTATATTTCACCCGAGAGCGCTTTGATTTATTCTACCCTAGTTATGGTGACACCTATCCCACCTATATGGGAGCTATAGGCATGACTTACGAACAAGGAGGTCATGGGCGTAGCGGATTAGGAATTTTAAATGATGAAGGAGATATTTTAACTTTGATTGATCGTGTGACACACCATACCACAACAGGTTTATCTACTATTGAAATTTCTTCTAAAAATGCAAAACAATTAAATACAGAGTTCAAGAAATTCTTTGACAATTCTTCTTTAAAATATAAAAGTTATCTATTACAAGGGAATCGGGATAAAATTGAAAGCGTAAAAGCTTTGTTAGGTAAGCATGACATCGCTTATGGGAGTCCTTCTAACGGAAAAATAACAGGGCATAAATACTCTACTAACACACAAGGTTCAATAACTATGTCTTCAAAAGATTTAGTAATTAATACTAATCAACCAAAAGGTAAAATGATAAAGGTATTATTTGAACCTAATGCAAAACTCACAGACTCATTAACTTATGATATCACTGCATGGAGTATACCTTATGCATATGGATTAGAAGCTATTGCTAGTACCAAATTGATATCAACTAAAACTAGTACGACTACAACATCAGTCACCAATAGTAAAAACACTAATTCTACCGCTTATTTAATGAACTGGAACAGCTTAAAAGATGCTGAATTTTTAGCTGATTTATTAAAGCAGAATATAAAAGTACGTTTTACTGAAAAACCGCTTAATACAGGAGGTCAATCATTTAATAGAGGTGCTTTAATTATGACACGTAGTGATAATAAAAAAGTAACTAATTTTGATGATACGATTATAGAAACTGCCAATACATTTAATCGTAACGTATACCCTATTGCTACTGGATTTTCTAGAAGTGGTCCAGATTTAGGATCTCCAGATATCAAACTCGTTAATAAACAAAAAATAGCATTATTGTCTGGCGATGGTACGTCTTCACTAAATTATGGTGCTTTATGGCATTTCTTTGAGCAACAATTACACTATCCAGTAACTTCTATTAAGGCTGACAATTTAAGTTTTGTAAATCTTTCAAAATACAATGTATTAATTATGCCTAGTGGGTTTTACAATAATATTTTAAAGAAATCTACCATGGACGAATTGAAATCATGGATTAGAAAAGGCGGAAAAGTCATCGCTATGGATGGTGCGATTAGAGCTTTTGCTGGTAAAGATGGATTTAATTTAAAATACAATTCACCTGAGACTAAAGATAATGATAAATTGATTGCTTATGCAGACCGTGACCGAGAAAGTGTTAAAAACTTAATTACGGGTGCTATTTTTAAATCTAAAGTTGACAATACACATCCTTTAGCATTTGGTTACCCTAACACCTATTTTACTTTAAAACAGGGCAGCACGTCTTACAGTTTAATGGATAAGGGTTTTAATGTAACTCATATAGGAAAATCTCCTAAACAAGTATCCGGTTTTGCTGGTAGTGAAGCTATAAAAGGGTTAAAAAACTCATTAGTATTTGGTGAAGAACGTTTAGGCAATGGAAGTATTATTTATATGGTTGAAGATATTGTGTTTAGAGGGTTCTGGCAAAGTGGAAAACTCTTTTTGGCAAATGCTATTTTCTTTGTGAATAATAATGCGTTTGAGTTGTAGGACTATTTGAGAAAATGGTAGGTAGGTAGGTAGGTAGGTGGCTTTAATGATCTTGGCCTTATACATGAAACATAGGAGATTGAGATTGAAGCACTGAACTTTTGGTTAAACACAAAGTTTGTTTAGAGTTCAAACTAGTAATTTCAGTAAATCTTGTCTATTTTTCAACTCATTTTTTTGTTACCAAACGTATTTTTTCACCTAAAAGTTTCAATAATTTTCGCATCTACTCAGTAGATATCTACGTTATCACTGTTTTCAGCTTCTCGTCTATCAAAGAAAAGATATTTTCCATTTGAAGATATACTCGGGTAGTTTTCTTTATTAATAGTATTTATTTTGTCACCCATATTGATAGCTGGACCCCAAACTATCAGGCTCTCCAAATGTATCTTCTATTATACTATCTCATATTATGTATGATCATCAGGTGCTATAAAAGAGTGAGCGTTATATTTTCCAAATCATAATTAAGTATAAATAAATCTAAACTTATATTAACATACTTGTTTTCATTCTAAAAAACTATAGTTTCAAAAATAAAAAAGACTATTCATATGATTATATGAATAGTCTTTTTTATTAAATTAATAAAACAGTGGACTAGTAAATAGCTCTAAGTGCTGTTATATCATTTGCATTAAATTCTCCATCTTCTGTAGAACTAAAACAAGCATTCATAAGAGATGTAGGATCATTACCTGTTGGTGTTCCTGGGATATTTATAGCTCCTGGGCCTCCAGCACCTTCATTTGTTGTATTACCACCACAACTTATACGGTTAAAAAAGTCAGTATGTCTAAATCCTATAGAATGACCTATTTCATGACCAACTACGTGTTCATTAACATCATTGCTAAAACCATCAAGTCCAAAAATTTGTACAAATTTATTTGGACGCCCTGAAGCATCTGGAAAACCAGCACTTCCACCAGAACCATCATTGTTTATTGAGTTATCAAAAACAACCATGTCTGCACTATCTATTTGAGCTTGTGATGAACCAAAAGTTAATCTAAAATTTAGAGACACTCCACTCAATCTATTATAATTATTTACAGCAAAACGAAGCCCTGTCTGTCCTCTTTGCGATAATCCCTGTCTACCTCCTGTAAAACCTAAAATATCGATTGTTCTGCTTGATCCAGTTACAAGATTACTCGTACGGAATTGACTAATTATTGGTCCTTCGTCCCCTAATCGATCTGGAACATTCAATTGGTTAAGTTCCTCAAGTTGTGTTCTTGTAAAAGAAATATCTCCACCTACAATAATACGCTCTTCTGAAGTTCCATCAGGGTAATTCATTATTGCAGTTTTAACTGTTCCTGCATCTATCTCTAATGCTCTTACAAGGTCTAGAATTTCAGTATCAGTTACCTCTGTAGTTCCCACATCTATAGAATAAATATCCTCTTCAATACTATTTACTTCTTCTTGAACTACTTCGTCTACGTTGTCGTTTTCGCAAGCTATAAAGCTTAAAATAGCTAAACTAGCTAACAATCCTTTGATTTTCATTTTTTTTAATTTTTGGTTAGTATTTGTATTATTCTCTGTAAAAATAGTGTTTTAAAGTTAAAAATTCACAAAAAATAAAAAAAAAATGAAATATGTATAACATTTTATATTTTTATTAAATATTTATATATTCATAAAACGTTCTATACTTTGTATATTTATATGAATTCTAAAAAGATATTGATAGATATTTTTTCTTTTGGTGTTCATTTCACTGATGAACAA
>CAZECB010000012.1:0-15665 GCA_964510745.1 uncultured Flavobacteriaceae bacterium
TGCTATGTTAGTAGCCGAAAAATTAGGTATCCCTTTTCAAACGGTAGATTTAAGTGAAGCCTATAAGGAACGTATTGTAGACTATATGTTTAAAGAGTACAAAATGGGGAGAACTCCTAATCCAGATGTCCTTTGTAATAGAGAAATTAAGTTTGATGTTTTTATGAAAATTGCTCTAGATTTAGGAGCAGATTATGTAGCTACAGGTCATTATTGCAGAAAAGGAAGTATTGAAAAAGATGGTAAAACCATGTATCAATTATTAGCAGGAAAAGATACCAATAAAGATCAATCTTACTTTTTATGTCAGTTATCACAAGATCAATTAGCTAAAACCTTATTTCCAATAGGAGAATTATTAAAACCAGAGGTAAGAGAAATTGCTTCAGCTCAAGATTTAGTGACTGCAGATAAAAAAGATTCTCAAGGGCTTTGTTTTATTGGTAAAGTGAAACTTCCAGATTTTTTACAGCAACAGTTAAAACCAAAAGAAGGAGTTATTGTAGAAATCCCAGAAGAACAATTCTATTATCACGAGTTTGTCAATGAATTTAGTTCAAACGAGGAACGTTTAAAATACTTGTCGCGTAAAATTGAATATGCCACTACAGATGGTAAAATAGTAGGTAAACATCAAGGAGCTCATTATTTTACAAAAGGACAACGAAAAGGACTTGGAGTTGGCGGTACTGTAGAACCTTTATTTGTAATAGATACTGATGTTACAGAAAATGTTATTTATACGGGGCAAGGTAATAAGCATCCAGGTTTATATAAAACAACGTTGTTTGTTACTGATGAAGAATTACATTGGGTACGGCAAGATTTAAAAATTGCTAACGGAAGTACATTAAATGTATTAGCGCGTATTAGATATCGTCAAGCATTAGAAAATGCAACGCTTTATAAAGTTGAAGGCGGATTATATGTAGAGTTTGAAAACCCACAATCTGCCATTACTGAAGGGCAGTTTGTTGCATGGTATCTCCAAGATGAATTAGTTGGTTCTGGTGTAATTTCGTAACTTGCAGTTACCAAATCGATTAAAATGAAGAAAAAAACACTTCTAATTATATTTGTTTTTATTCAATTTATTGTGTTTTCGCAACAAGAAGATGCTTGGGTATATTTTACTGACAAAGAAAATGTAGCAGAAGCACTTGTCAATCCAATTAGTATCTTAACTCAAAAAGCGCTTGATAGAAAGACAAGACATAATGTAATCATTGATGAGAGAGATGTTCCTGTAAGTGAAAATTATATCTCTCAAGTTAAAAATGCTTCAGGTATAGTAGTAATGTCAAAATCAAAATGGTTGAATACAGTTCATGTAAGAGGAACAGAGGCAGATATAAATAATTTATTAAACTTATCAATTATAGATCACATTGAATTTGCAAACAGAAATTTAAACGTTTCGACATCTATTGAAACAGATCTAATTAATTTTAATGTAGAAAATCCACAACCTGCTTTTAATTACGGAACTACAGAAATCCAAGTGAGTATGATAAGTGCTGATATATTACATCAAATGAATTATACAGGAGAGGGAGTAACTGTGGCGGTTTTAGATGCTGGATTTCCTAATGTAAATACTATGGGTGCGTTTCAACGTTTAAGAGATGCTGGCAATTTAAAAGGAGGCTATGATTTTGTAGATAAAACAAGTGATGTATATGCTTCTAAAAGTACAACACATGGTACTAGAGTATTAAGTAATATGGCAGGTTTTATAGAAGATGAGTTTGTAGGAACTGCCCCAGATGCTGATTATTATTTATTTAGAACAGAAAACGTTAATAATGAAAACCCTGTAGAAATGAGTTATTGGGTAGAAGCTATAGAACGTGCAGATAGTCTAGGAGTTGATATTGTAAGCACATCTTTAGGTTATTTAGGTTTTGATAATATTGTCAATTATGATAGATCAGATTTTGATGGAAATACAATCTATATTTCAAGAGGCGCAACTATTGCTTCAGACAAAGGGCTACTTGTAGTTGCCGCTACAGGTAATAGTGCTGAAATAGGAGTAACTGCTCCAGCAGATTCAGAAGGTGTATTAAGTGTTGGGGCTGTTGATGGAAATGGTAATTATGCTGATTTTAGCTCTCAAGGAGATAATGTACAGACTATTATAAAACCAGACGTAGTAGCTAGAGGTGATGGCAGTTATGCTATACAAGCTGATAATACAATTATTGTAGACAGAGGAACATCATATAGTGCACCTACTTTAGCCGGCGGAATTGCTTGTTTAATACAAGCTTTACCAAATCAAACCAATACAGAATTAATGCAATTAATACGAGAGTCTGGATCACAATTTAACAATCCAGATAATTTTTTAGGATTTGGTATTCCAGATTTAAGCCAAATTATAAGTAGTACATTATCAGTAGAAGAAGTGTCTCAAGAAAAATTCACTATTTTCCCTAACCCAGTATCAAACCGATTACAAATTGTATTTCCAAAAAATATACAAGAAGCACAAGTGTCGTTATTTGATATTTTAGGAAAATTAATTCTAAATAAGGGTATTTCAGAAACAAGTAATAGTATCAATTTAGAAGATACCAAAACAGGGATTTATATTATTAAAATACAATCTCAAAATCAAACTAACACTTATAAACTTATTAAGCAATAAATGCAGAATAGAATTACCGAATTATTTGATATAAAATATCCAATTATTCAGGCAGGAATGATTTGGAATAGTGGTTGGAAATTAGCTTCAGCTGCTAGTAATTCAGGAATATTAGGATTAATTGGGGCAGGCTCTATGTATCCAAACGTATTGCGTGAGCACATTCAAAAATGTAAGCAAGCAACTGATAAACCTTTTGGAGTTAATGTCCCTATGTTGTATCCAAATATCGAAGAGATTATGGATATTATTGTTGATGAAGGCGTGAAAATTGTATTCACTTCCGCAGGAAACCCTAAAACTTGGACCACTTGGTTACAAGATAAAGGCATTACTGTAGTACACGTAGTGAGTAGTTTAAAATTCGCATTAAAAGCTCAAGATGCTGGTGTTGATGCTATTGTTGCAGAAGGCTTTGAAGCAGGTGGCCATAATGGTAGAGATGAAACTACTACATTGATTTTAATCCCTATGGTGAAGGAGAAACTTCAGATACCATTAATTGCTGCAGGTGGCATTGCTACAGGAAAAGGTATGTTAGCAACAATGGTTTTAGGTGCTGATGGTGTGCAGATAGGAAGCCGTTTTGTAGCAAGTGAAGAATCTTCGGCGCACCTAGCGTTTAAAGCTGCTGTTGTAAATGCTAAAGAAGGAGATACACAATTAACTTTAAAAGAATTAGCGCCTGTTCGTCTTATAAAAAATAAATTTTATACTGAATTAGAAGATTTATACAAAACTGGACCTACTATTTACGATTTAAAACAACTATTAGGAAGAGCGAGAGCTAAAACAGGCATGTTTGAAGGTGATTTAGATAATGGTGAGTTGGAAATTGGTCAGATTTCTGGACTAATACATGATATAAAACCTGTGTCTGAAATTGTAGAAAATATTGTTGAAGAATTTGAATCTGCGAAACAATTGATCACTAATTTATAATTGTATCTTAGTTGTAAAACTAATTGATATGAAATTTAATTTCTTTTTACAGATCCTTTTTTTAGGGTTTATCACCAGTTGTAATCAACAATCAAATACTACAAATAATTCAGGAAAATCTACTCAAGAGCATAAACAAGAACAAATTATTGATCTGACTCATGAGTTTTCTGAAGAAACTATTTATTGGGTCACTGCTAAAGAGTTTGAACTGGATATAGTTGCAAAAGGCGAAACAGATAACGGATATTTTTATTCAGCTAATAATTTTGAAACAGCAGAACATGGAGGCACACATATTGATGCACCTATTCACTTTTCAAAAGATGGACAATCTGTTGAAGAAATCCCTTTAAAACATTTAATAGGAGAAGCTATAAAAATTGATGTATCTGATAAAGCATTGACTAATCCAGACTATTTAATCACCGTAGAAGATTTTACGGATTGGGAAAAAAAAGAAGGTATAAAAATACCAGATGCTAGTATTATTTTACTAGAAACAGGATTCTCAAAATACTATCCAGATAAAGTTAAATATTTAGGTACAGATGCTAGAGGTGAAGCTGCTTTAAAAGATTTACATTTTCCTGGATTGTCTCCAGAAGCTGCTGAATGGTTAGTGAATAATAGATACATCCATGCTATTGGTATCGATACCCCTAGTATAGATTATGGACAATCTACATTATTTCAAAGCCATGTAAGTTTAATGACTAGAAATATCCCTGCGTTTGAAAATGTCACTAATTTAGATAAATTACCAAGCAGAGGGTTTAAAGTGATTGCATTACCAATGAAAATTAAAGATGGTTCAGGGGGACCATTACGTATTATCGCAATTTTATAATCAATTTAATGAATAATAGAGCAGCACAACTTAAAGCATTTGATCGCTTGTTGACCATTATGGACGAGCTTAGAACTCAATGTCCATGGGATAAAAAACAAACACTACAAACATTACGTCATCTAACTATTGAAGAAACTTATGAATTAGGAGATGCCATTTTAGATAATGATTTACAAGAAGTGAAAAATGAACTAGGAGATTTATTATTACACATTGTGTTTTATTCTAAAATAGGGAGTGAGACTAATGATTTTGATATTGAAGATGTTGCTAATTCAATTTGTGAAAAATTGATTAATAGGCATCCACATATTTATGGGGATGTAACTGTTGAAAATGAAGAAGATGTTAAGCAAAACTGGGAACAAATAAAATTAAAAGAAGGTAAAGGAAGGAAGAGTGTGTTAGAAGGCGTTCCAAAGAGTTTACCAGCGTTAGTAAAAGCAGGACGTATACAGGATAAAGTTTCTGGTGTAGGCTTTGATTGGGAACAGCCTGAACAAGTATGGGAAAAAGTAGAAGAAGAACTTACTGAATTTAAAGTCGAGGTAGAGAATAATAATCAAGATGCTATGGAAAGTGAATTTGGAGATGTGCTATTTTCTATGGTCAATTATGCACGTTTTTTAAATATCAACCCTGAAGATGCTTTAGAGCGCACCAATAAAAAGTTTACAAAACGGTTTCAATATCTTGAAGCTAAAGCAAAAACTTTAAATAAAAATTTAAAGGATATGACCCTTGCTGAAATGGATGTATTTTGGGAAGAAGCTAAAACGCTTTAAAAAAATAATAACTTTTTTAAATAAAAAACATCCAAAACAATAGTTATGGACGTATATATAATATCTAAATGAAAATCAGTTTAATAGCCTCTGATAATTTTAGATAAAATAGTTTTATTTAGTTAATAGTAGTTATCACCCAATTCACCTGCATATAGTGAATTGGGTGTAATTTTTTAATAGAATTTTTTGATTGTTTTTAATTTAGTTTTCCAAGTATCTAAATTAGATTTATGAGTTTCAATTTTTGCTAAAACATCTTTTACTAAAGGATTTTTCTCATCTACATTAGAGAAAAATTGAAGATTATTTTCCAATTGATTGACTTCACCTTTAATTTCATCTATCTTTTTTCTAATAAAATTGTGTTCGTTATCAAGTAAACGCGTATCAGAAGATAGTGATTCTAATTTATTATTATATTTTAAAGCTTCAGTTTCAGTTTTATCTAAATTTAATTTACCATATAAGGCATCAACAGCTTTACTAAATTTGCCATCTATAAAACGTTTGTTGTAAGGCACACGTCCCATTGTTTTCCATTCTTCAGTTAATGATTTTATTTGTTCTAAATTTTCATTAACCTCACCTGTAAATTCTAAAGTTTTAATACGTTCTAAAAATGATTCTTTTTTGTTTAGTGCTTCAGTTTCTTCAGCATTAGCAGCATTTTTAGTTGCATTTAATTTATCGAAATAATGATTGCAAGCGCCTTTAAATTGCTTCCAGATTTTATCACTATCTTTTCTAGGCACATGTCCAATAGTTTTCCAATCACTTTGAATCTTTTTCATTAAAGGAGTTACTACCTTAAAATCATCATTATCTTTATTAGTTTCTGCTATCTTAATAAGCTCTAACTTTCTTTGTAAGTTAATGTATTGCTCTTTCTTTAAATCTTTGTAGAACGCATTTTTATTTTGATTAAATGTCCTTACTACTGTTTTAAATTTAGACCAAGTAGCTTCATTAACTTTTAGTGGTACTTTTCCAGCTTTAAAAAAATCTTCTCTTAAAGTTTCTATCTCTTTAATTTTTTTTTGCCATCCAGAATGGTTTGAAACTTGTTCATTAGCGATTATTTCTATTTTTGAGATAATCTCATGCTTTTTAATAAGATTTTCTTCATATACTTTGTCTTGCTCTACAAAATATAATTGACGTTTATCATGAATTGCTTTTGTGGCAGCACTAAAGCGTTCCCATATTTGCTCACGATACTCTATATCTACAGGACCAAGTTCTTCTTTCCAAATTTTATGTAAGGCTTGTAATTCTCTAAAGGACCTATTGGTATTATCATCTTTGGCTAACTCTTCAGCACGTAATATGATTTTAAGTTTCTGATCAAGATTATGCTTAAAATCTAAATCTCTTAAATCACGATTCAAATGTAAAAAATCATAAAATATCTCTACATGATGGTGGTAGTTATTCCATACGTTATTATAACGATCTCTTGGTATGGGGCCAGCAGTTTTCCATTGCTCTTGTAACGATTTAAAATGTTTATAAGTTGTGTTTATATTTTCTTCAACATTGATTAGTCCTTTAATTTTTTCAATAATCTCCAAACGCGTTTGAAGATTAGTTTTTAAATTAGTTTCAAGTGCTTTACGATACTCCTGTTGTTGTATTCTATATGATTTGAATGTTTCATTAAAACGTTTTTTTACAGGACTACTATAATGAAAATCAATTTCATTACCACCTTCTGTTAAAAATGCTTCTTTTTTCTCTTCTAATAAGGCGCTAAACTTTGCGTTAAACTCATTTTTAATGGTGTCAACTTGAGATTTTATAGTTTGAATTTTCTCGTTTTTAACTAAATTTTCAAACTCACTTGCTAAATCTTCTAGCGACATGGTATGGTAATCTTTTTCTACAATCTCGTGACGTTTACTATTATTTTCGTCTTCAGCATCTTCTGCATTAGAGGATTCAATTTCTGAAATAGCATTGTCTGTAATGCTCTGCTTTTCAGTATTTGTTACTTCATCAGTAGTTACACTTTCTTCAGTAGCAACTACATCATTTTGAGTAGTAGTTTCTGAAGTAGAAACCCTTTCTTGAGGCGTATTTTGTTTCTCAATTCCTTCTGCTTCTGGCAGGTTATCTTTCTTTGACATTTTTTTCAATGTTTAGGTTCAATGATTGATT
This sequence comes from uncultured Flavobacteriaceae bacterium, assembly GCA_964510745.1. Classification (GTDB taxonomy): domain Bacteria; phylum Bacteroidota; class Bacteroidia; order Flavobacteriales; family Flavobacteriaceae; genus AU392. Next base: position 7,394 of record CAZECB010000012.1, read on the forward strand.
TAACGGTTAAATATACTATAAAAAGTATAATATAATACTAAAGCTTAGTTAAGTTTATTCCAAATAGCCCATGCTTTTTCAGCTTGTAGCTCTAACATTTTAGCTCCGTTATGTGTTGATGCTCCTTTTAATTTTCCTGTAAATAAGAATTTTGTTTCTTCAGGATTGTAAATTAAATCAAATAATAAATGGGATGAATTAATACCATCATAAGGAATATTTGGACATATATTTATATTTGGATGTGTGCCTAAAGGGGTACAATTTATAATGATTTGGTAAGTTGAAACAATGACTTCTGAAATAGAGTCATAAGTGTATTTTACAGTATCACTTTTGGTTCTAGATACATACTCAAACGGTATTCCCAGACGTTCAAGAGCATAAGCTATAGCTTTTGAAGCCCCGCCAGTACCTAGTATTAATGCCTTTTTATGATGAGGTTTTAAAAGAGGTTTAATGGATTTGTAAAATCCATAATAATCTGTATTATAGCCTTTTAAATTTCCGTTTTTTGTGATCTTAATTGTATTTACTGCGCCTATTTTTTTTGCAGTTTTATGTAACTTATCTAAATAAGGAATTACTGCCTCTTTATAGGGTATGGTCACATTAAGCCCTTTTAAGTTTGATGTGTTTTTTATGATACTTGGAAAAAGTTCTATATTATCTATATCAAAATTTTGATAAGTGTGTTGTAATCCTTCATTTTTAAATTTTTCTGAGAAATACCCTCTAGAAAATGAATAGTCAATATGTTTTCCTATAAGTCCAAATTTAGACATGATTTTTCTTTGTTTTTTCACCATACCACTCTAAAGTCAAAACAATAATGATTCCTAAAATAAGATATGTTATAGCTATAAATGTTTCGGTATTTAACTCTGGTATAAAACGATTATAATTTTCTATGATCTTTTCTCCTGTAGAATCTACTATAAAATTACCGCCTGCATCAGATTTGAAAACAGTTTTTTTCCACGGCCATACCATACCTAAAGAACCTATAATAAAACCCATTAAAACAGATAATGTTATACTTTTAAATTTCTTAAGTAAATAGGTTAGTAAATGAGAAAATGTGACCAAACCCGCTAAAGATCCTGTACTAAATACCACTAGTACTTTTAACATCCTGATACGTTCTTGGTTGTGAGTAAAACTAAAATCACCTTTTATGATATTTACAATAGTATCATAAAGTGCATTTACAGAATCTACTAATAATAATACATAATTGCCTAATAAAATAAGAATGAAAGATCCAGAAAGCCCTGGTAATGTCATTCCTGAAACACTGATTATTCCGCAGAAAAAAACAAACCAGAGGTTGTTATTTTCTTTAGCAGGATCTAAAAAACTAATACTTAAGCCTATTGTAATTCCAATTAATAAACCAATAATTGTTTTGGTATTCCAATTTTTAAACCCTTTGTTGATATGATAAATTGAACCAATAATCATTCCGAAGAAAACACTCCAAACATATAGCTCATAATGTATAATGAGATAATCTAGTATTTTAGAAATACTAAAATAGCTCACGATCATCCCAAAGAATAGTAAGCTTAAAAAAGGACCATTGATATAATAATAGAAACTTTTAAATTGCCCTTTTAATACTAATTTAAAAGCGTTTTTATCTATTTTTTGAAGTGAGTTAATAAACTCTTCATAAAAACCGGCTACAAAAGCAACTACCCCACCAGAAACTCCAGGAACTTTATTTGCAGCTCCCATTGCTAATCCTTTTAAAATTAAAAAGATACGGTCAGGAAATGTTCTGATTGATTTCATGAATGTTTACTTTTTAGCTTTTATACTAAAACGTTCCAAAACTAAAATTGTTACAAAACCAATAATAGCGAGAAGTATTGCTATTATAATTTGATTCTCACCATTAAAATTAAAAGGCGAAATATTTTGCTCTAAAAAAGGAACTTCTATTCCCTTAGAATTTGTTCTCCAACTTAGTGTCTCTTTCCAAGGCCAGATTTTGTTTAAAGACCCAATCATAAATCCTGTCAAGATCGCTAAGGTTAGATTTTTATAATTTTTAAACATCCAATTTAATAATTTAGAAAATGTTTTCAACCCGAGAATTGCACCTAATGCAAACATTGAAAATTTAATAAATGCTTCTTTAAATAAAGTGAAATCTCCAGAAACAACACTTTCAAATAAATCATCTATAGTGCCAATTGCAGTTTCATAGGCACCTAAAAGTAATAATATAAAAGCTCCAGAAACACCAGGTAAAATCATTGCTATAATGGCGATAAAGCCACAAAAGAGTAGATATATATTATGATCTGGATTAGTGAATGGTTCTAAATTAGTAATCCAATAGCTAGTTGCAGCTAATAAAAGCATTGCAATTATAACAGGAAAATTCCATTTTGTAATTTGTTTTCCGATGTAAATAATACTAGCTAATACTAAGCCAAAAAAGAAAGACCATAAAAATATAGGCTCATTAAAGAGTAACCATTTAATAAGTTTTGCTAACGAAATAATACTAATGGCGATCCCAATAAATAACGATAATAAAAAACTACCATTAATGTGATTCCATGCAGTTTTAAAACTCTCTTTTTTCCAAATTTTAAAGAATTTAAAGTCTAACTTATCTATACTTTCAATAAGCTCTTCATAGATGCCTAAAACAAATGCAATAGTACCTCCAGAAACTCCAGGAACAACATCAGCAGCTCCCATAACAATCCCTTTAAGTGTTATAATTGGTTGGCTAAAAAAGCGGTATTGCATTTCATTAAAAATTCAGAAGCGTAAAGGTATGGAATTTTAACTGGACGCTTTTTTATATTTCTGAATAATTTTTTGGACAGATTCTCTTTGATTAATTATGGGAAATAATTCTTCAATTATAAACAAATAGTCACTATTTAGCTTTAACGCACTTTCTAAGAATAAATAACCTTGATCTGCATTATTATCTGCAAAATGGAGACCTGCTAATCGAAATTCTATTTCTTCACTGTCAGGATAAAATTCAGCTGCTTGATTTAAATTAAATATGGCAGCTTCATACTCTCCTAAATTTGTCAAAATATCTCCTCGTATTAGCCAGGTGTCTAATTCATAATTTCCTAGTTCTAGGGTTTTTTTGTAACCTCTTTCTGCTTCTTCTAAAAAGTTTAAACGGTGATTAATTTGAGCGTATAATTTCCAATATATCACATTTTGACCGTCAATATTAATAGCTTTATTAATATTATATAAGGCTTTTTGATAATCTTTTGCATTATTGTAAAAATTGGTAATGGCAATCCATCCTTTATCTAATAGTGGGTCTTCTTCTACTGTTTTATTAAAATAATGTAAAGCTAAATCGTTTTGATTTAATTTTTTATGGCAATGACCAATACGTAATAATGCAAATGAGGTAGGATCATCTAATGCTAAAGTTATTTTATAGTTTTCAATTGCTAATTCGTATTCTTTTTGTTTTTCTAAAACCTTTCCTTTTTCTAAATAAGCTCCTATAAAAGTGTCATCAGAAATAATTGCAAAATCAAAAGCAGCCAATGCTTTTTCGTGTTCTTTTTTAGTGAAATATTGTTTTCCTAATTGATGCCAAGCAACTTCACAATACGGATTTGTGTTTAAATAAGAATTAAGAAATTCGATTGCATCATCATTTTGTTCTAAAAACTCAAAACAATACACGGTATTATAAAGTGCTGAATAATCGTTTGGATCTGCTTCAAGACACTTTATAAAGCATTCTTTTGCTTCTTCAAATTGATCCAGAAATAAATGTTCCATTCCCATTAAAGAAAATATATCTGAACTATCATCTGCTAATTGCAGTGCTGTTTTTAAAGAAGATATTGCTTTTTCGTGTTCATCTTTTTTAGAATGAATATTTGCTTTTTGAATATAGATTTCTTCATTTGAAGGTTCTATCTCATAGAGTTTATTCAATAAATTTTCAGCAATATCTAATTCGTTTTCAAAAACGTGAATTTCTATTTGAAATAGTTTTAGGTTGGTTGAAGTAGGATGTTGATTCAGACCTAATTTAATAGCTTTTTTGGCGAGTGCAATCTTACCGATATCTAAATAGTGATGTATAATATTTTCGAATTCATTGGAGTCAAAAAACAACACGTGGTTTGTTTTAAGCATGGATTCAAACTTTGAGAGTGATAAATTTTGATTGTCGTCAAACTGACTAAACTCCATATAGATTTCTTGATTTCTCTTTTAATAAAGTTAATTTTCTATAGCTTAGAAATGAAAAATTGTATTCAATGTTTTCAACAAAATAATTAACATTTTTTGTTTAACAAAGATTTTTACAAATTAATTTCATTTAAGATAGTCGTAATAATACGACAACCCTTTATTAATTCTTCATTAGAAATGGTTAAAGGAGGTGTGATTCTAATAGCTCGAGCTTCAAAAAGCAACCAGAATAAAATCAACCCTTGATTTTGCGCTTTTAAAATTAATTGACTTGCTATTTCTGCAGAAGGTAATACGGCAGCTAACATTAAACCTTTACCTCTTATTTCTGTTATTAGCGAATGTTTTAAATGTGCTCTTATGAGTACTTCTTTTTCTAAAGTTTGAGTGATCAAATTACTAGATGTAATTTCTTGTAATGTTACTAAAGCGGCTGAAGCAGTTACTGGATTGCCCCCAAAAGTAGTTATATGCCCAAGTTTAGGGTTCTCTTTTAAGCTATCCATAACCTGATTTGAAGCAGAAAATGCACCAATTGGTAATCCTCCACCAAGCCCTTTGCCCATGACTACAATATCTGGAGTACAATTATAATGCTCAAAACCAAAAAGCGCTCCTGTACGACCTATTCCTGGTTGTATTTCATCTAAAATTAATAGAGTACCAACTGCATTACAACGTTGCTGTACCTTAATTAAGTAATTATCTTTGGGTTGAATAAATCCAGCTCCTCCTTGTATAGTTTCTAATATAACACAAGCGGTTTTGTTAGTTATAGTGTTTAAATCTAATTCATTATTAAATTCTATAAATCTCACATCAGGAATTAATGGAAGAAAAGGCTGCTTACGCTCTTTAAAATCTGTAACACTCATTGCTCCCATAGTATTACCGTGATATGCATTTTTTGCTGCTATTATTTGAGAACGTCCCGTAAATCGACGTGCTAATTTTAAAGCTCCTTCAATAGCTTCTGTACCAGAATTTGTTAAATAAGTACTGTTTATAGGATCTGGTAAATATTGTGAAAGTAATTTAGTGAGTGCTACGGCTGATTCTTGAATATATTCTCCATAAACCATAACATGTAGATAACGGTCTAATTGCAATTTTATAGCAGATACTACTTTAGGGTGTCTATGGCCTAAGCTACAAGCAGAAACGCCTGCTACAAAATCCAAGTAAGCGTTATCATCTGTATCATAAATATAACTGCCTTCAGCATGTGAAATTTGTAGTGCTAATGGGTGAGGTGTTGTTTGTGCTTGATATTTAAAAAAATCGTTTTTAATGATCTTGATTTTTAATTCTTTTTAACTTCTTTAAGGTTTTTCTTTACAGCTTTTAATTTAGGAGTTTTTTGAAGTGATTTAGTTGGTCTTAGTAAACCTTTTTTTTCTAATGATTTATCTGCAGTTGTATTAATACGATCCAGTAGTTCTTTTTCAATAAATTCTTCTTGAGGCACATAATCATCCAACCCTTTTATAATAGGTAAATTTAAAGGGAGGTCATCTTTAAATAAATCATTTACACTTTTTGGACGCTCTTCATCTCTCCATGAAAATCCGCGAAACTTTCTTAAGTCTTCTGTAAAATTATCTAAAGGATAGATAATGCCTTTAGGTCTACCTATTTTATCTAAAGTTTCAACAGTTTTGTTTTTAAAAATAATTTTCATTTTTCCAGATATTGAACGGTCTATCCCTACTAACTCATTTTCTTCATCATAAGCATAAAAAATAGATTCGGCATTCTTGATAATATTTACAGTATGTAGCTCATTATCTGTAAGTAAGCCTATTAATTTTTTACCTATAACTTGATTAAACCCATTGCCTAAAGAGTCTCTACTAATTAAAAATGCATCATTAAATACTTTTAAAGAATCTAAAGTTTCAGTTTCTGTATTTGCAATTAATTGAATGGTGTCACCAGTCATTTGATTTTCAAAATTCCATATTACAGGATTTCGTTTTGAAGCAAATGAATCACCATCAGAAAAACGTTTTAAATTTAAAAGCGTAGTAATTCCCTTTTTATGATTTACGTTTATTGAATCTGCTTTTCCGCTCAAATCAGATTTGAATATTTTAGCATTGTAATAGGCTTTCGTAATTCTATTTTCAGCTTTTCCTCTAACAGATATAGTATCACTATGGATATAAGTTGAATCATTGTCACGTACAGTAATTGCTAATGCTCGTTTCGTAACAAATGCGTAATCCTCATTTTTATGAACCTCACCATAATGCCCTTTTATAATTGCATTATTAATGGTATCTGTCATTTTTATGTTATTTGTTGCTGAGGCAAATTTTCTGTTATTATCAAAATATAGACTATCTCCTTCTAAAATTCGGTTATCATAATCTATTCTAGAGTTTTTAATGGCATAGCCTAACTTGTTTTCAGTATCATAAAAACATTTTTCGCAAGTGGTTTTACTTTCTTCTGTAGTTATGGTAGATGGTCCAAATAAATAAGCATGCCCAGATTCAGAATAAAAATCTAGAAAACCAGTGTTAATAACATAATCTGGATTATCAAGTACCACATCTGTTACAAATTGGTATTTTTGTTCATTGATGTAATAACGTCCTATTTTACTTGTAATAGTTCCAGAAGAATCTCTAACAACTTTTCCTTTATTATTATAAAATGCTTCTTGTCTTGTACGATCAAAGAATAAGGTTTCTGTAGATATTGTAGAGTTTCTATCAGTCATCATCACATCTCCTTTAGCAACAGCTAATTGTGTTCCTCCAGTATACTCAATATACTTTGATGTCATATTTATACTATCACCTTGTTTTATATTGACATTGCCATAGGCTTCAATGAAATCTTTTTCTGTGAAATAATTCATTTTATCAGCTCTAATAATAATACCATTATGCGATACTCTAACTTGTTCGTTATCAAGTTTTTTTAAAATTAACGTGTCCGCTGATTTTCTGAAAGAAGGAGATAACTCTATTACTATTTTACGTTTTTTTTGAGCTACAGAATTTAATGACGTAAAAAGAAATAAAAACAGAAAAGGAATGATAAGTTTAAATGATTTCAAGCGGTTTTGTTTTTTGTAAAAATAACTATTTATATACTTCTTTTATTGTGAATTGCTTAACTTTTAATGCAAACAACCTGCTATGTACCATAGCAGGTTGTTTAATTTTACTTTAAAATAGTTTATCTGAAAATAGTTTGTTTACGATCTGGACCAACAGATACTATTTTTATAGGTATTTCTAATTCTTTTTCTAAAAAGTCAATATAAGCATTCAATTCTTTAGGAAGTTGATTTGCATTTTCCATACCAGTTAAATCTTCTTTCCATCCTTTAAATTCTGTATAAATTGGAGATACATTATGATCTTCAATATTAAAAGGTAAATGTGTAATAGTTTCACCTTTATAATTGTAAGCAGTACATACTTTTAATGATTTAAATCCAGACAATACATCACCTTTCATCATCATTAACTGTGTAACACCATTAACTTGGCATGCATATTTAAGTGCAACAAGATCTAGCCAACCACAACGACGACTACGTCCTGTAGTTGCTCCAAATTCATGACCAACACGCCCCATAGTTTCTCCTACTTCATCAAATAACTCAGTAGGGAAGGGACCGGAACCAACTCTAGTAGTGTATGCTTTAAATATACCAAAGACTTCTCCTATTTTATTAGGAGCAACTCCTAATCCTGTACATGCTCCAGCAGCAGTAGTATTTGATGATGTTACAAATGGATAAGTTCCAAAATCAATATCTAATAAAGAGCCTTGTGCACCTTCTGCTAAAATAGTTTTTTTACTTTTCTGAGCTTGAAATATATAGTCTTCAGAATCAATAAACGTTAATTCTTTTAAAACATCAATCGCTGCAAAAAATTCAGTTTCTAATTCTTTTAAATCATATTCAATATCTACATTATAGAAAGAGATCATAGCTTCGTGCTTATTAGCTAAAGCACGGTACTTATCTTTCCAATCTGCTAATTCAATATCACCAACACGAATACCATTACGTCCTGTTTTATCCATATAGGTT
>CAZECB010000013.1:0-15436 GCA_964510745.1 uncultured Flavobacteriaceae bacterium
GAGAGAAACAATGGATAATGAGATTAAAAAATTGCAAACAGAATTAATTTCTGAGCGTGATTATCAAAAACTACAAAATCAATTTGAAAACCAATTTGTAAATTCTAATTCTAGTATTGAAGGAATAGCGAGCTCATTAGCCACATTTTACTTATTATATGATGATGTTAATTTAATCAATAATCAAATAGACATTTACAGATCAATCACAAGAGAAGAGATTAGAGATCTTGCTAAAAAATACTTGAGTCCTAACCAACGTGTAGAAATTGAATATTTACCTAAAAAAGACACTAAATAAGATGAAAACAATACAAAACAAATTATCTGCCTTTATTCTTGTTGCATTAATAACGTTTTCAGCTAGTGCACAGATAGATAGATCAAAAATGCCTAAAGCAGGTCCAGAACCAAAAATTGCTTTAGAAAAACCAAAAGAGTTTAAATTAGATAACGGTATTAACGTTCTTGTTGTTGAAAACAATAAATTACCACGTGTATCTTATTCTTTAAGCATAGACAATAAACCAACTGTAGAAGGAAACAAAGCGGGAGTTTTAGATTTGTTATCTGCAATGTTAGGAAACGGAACAACTAATATTAGTAAAAATGACTTTAATGAAGAAGTGGATTTTCTTGGTGCTAATATTAATTTTGGTTCTAGCGGAGGGTTTGCAAGTTCTCTATCTAAATATTCAGATCGTATTATAGAATTAATGGCAGATGCTGCTATAAATCCTTTATTGACAGAAGAAGAGTTTAAAAGTGAAAAAACAAAACTTCTTGAAGGATTAAAACAAAATGAAAAAAGTGTTGATGCAGCAGCTGGACGAGTAGGCACAGCATTATCTTATGGTGCTGGTCATGTTTATGGTGAATTTGTTACTGAAGAAACTATAAACAATATCACTTTTACAGATGTTGTAGATTTTTATAAAAAACGTTTCAACCCTAATAGCGCATATATTGTTGTCGTTGGCGATATTAATGTGAAACAAGTTAAAAAACAAGTTAAGAAGTTTTTTGGAGGATGGAAAAAAGTAGATTTACCAATCACTGAATCTCCAAAATTAACTCCTAATGTTAGTAATACTGAGATAGATTTTATAGATATGCCAAATGCAATACAATCTAATATATCAGTAACTAACAATGTCGATTTAAAACAAAGTGATAAAGATTATCATGCGGCTTTAATTACTAATAATATTTTGGGAGGTGGTGCTGAAGGTTATCTGTTTAAAAATCTTCGTGAAGATAAAGGATATACTTATGGCGCTTATTCTAGTTTAGGAGCAAGTCGCTACGGAGTTTCTCGTTTTAATGCAAGTGCAAAAGTACGTAATACAGTTACTGATAGTGCTGTAGTTGAATTTATAAAAGAAATAAAGCGTATCAGGACAGAACCAGTAGACGAGCAGTTATTAGCAGATGCAAAAACAAAATATGTAGGCAGTTTTGTTAGAGCTTTAGAACGACCACAAACCATAGCTAATTATGCACTTAATATTAAACGTAATAATTTATCTGATGACTTTTACACTAATTATCTAGAAAACATTAATAATGTATCTGTTGAAGATGTAAAACGTGTAGCTAATAAATATTTCAATATAGATAATGCCCGTGTTATTGTAGTAGGCAAAGGAAGTGATGTTTTAGAAAACCTTGAAAAAGTAGGTTTACCTATTAAGTATTATGATAAGTACGCTAATGCAACAGATAAACCCATATTCTCTAAACCATTACCAAAAGGGTTAACCGCATCAGATGTGGTTAAAAATTATGTGAAAGCAGTTGGTGGAGAAGCGAATTTGAGAAAAGTAAATTCTACATTAACTAATGCAGATGTTACTATACAAGGTGCACCTATTAAACCAAAAGCAGTCATTAAACAAATGGCTCCAAATAAATTTTCAATGGAGATTGCAGTTGAAGGTTTTGGTACTATTATGAAACAAAAATTTGATGGCGCTTCTGGGTATCAAGAACAGCAAGGTCAAAAAATACCCATGGCAGATGATGATATTTCGTCTAGAAAATCTGAAAAAGGATTGTATCCTGAGCTTTATATGGAAGCTTCAAATATAGTTTTAGAAAGCTTGACCACTATAGATGGTACAGATGTGTATAAAATTAAAGTGATTAAAGGTGGTAAAGATTCTTTTAGATATTACGATGTAAAATCTGGTTTCTTATTAAAAACTGAAGAAACTAATGAAGCAGCAGCGGGTCAATCAGTAACAACAATTACAGATTTTTCTAACTATAAAGATGTTGATGGGGTTATGATACCTCATACAATGAAGATTACTGCTGGACCACAAGTATTCACTTTTATAACAACTGAATTAAAAATTAATGAAGGCGTAACAGGTAAAGATTTTAATTAAAAGTTACTACATACTTAATATATTAAAAACCGAAGGTAATACTTCGGTTTTTTTATGCTTTCTTTTTATTAGCCAAATAAATTCCTATCAAAATAATAATGGTTGCAAATCCTTGTAATACACTAAATTCTTCGCCATCCAAAACTCCCCACATTAAAGCCACTATTGGCATTAAATAAGTTACAGATGATGCAAATACGGGAGTCACCATTTGCACTAACGTATTAAATAACAATTTAGCTAAAGCTGTACCAAAAACAGAGAGTATAATTACATAGCATAAAGACTCCATAAATTTTGGGTTTTCAAAAGTGACTGATGAGAAAAAACCTGAAAGCAATAGTATAATTAACCCTGGAATGAAAATAATAACATAATGCCCTACAGTTAAACTTATAGCCTTAACACCTTGAAGATGTCTTTTTATAATATTTACATTAGTAGCGTACATCACTCCTGATATTAATACAAAACCAGCATAATAATAATTTTGAGAAGGGTTTAACTCAGCACCTTTCAAAATCAATAGTGCAGTACCAATAAACCCTATAACAACACCTAAAATTTGACGTTTTGTAGATACAATTTTAAATACAGCCGTCCCAATTAAGACTGTGTTTAAAGGAACTAATGAGTTTAAAATTGAAGTTATGGCACTATCTATTTCAGTTTGAGCAATAGCAAATAAAAATACAGGTATAAAAGATCCTAATAAGCCAGAAATAACAATCCATTTCCATTCTATTTTAGTAATTGGTTTTAATCGTTTAAAACCAAATGCAAATAAAACAAGGCCAGTTATTACAACACGGAGGGCACCCAACTGAATTGGATTTAAGCCATTAAGTCCTTTTTTAATAAGTATAAATGAACTTCCCCAAATTAAAGCGAGTAGTAAAAGGTAAATCCATTTTTTATTTGCAGCGTTCATTAAGGTATTTTAAAGCTGCAAAAATGAGAATTTTAGCATTAAGAATATATAAATCACTTTGGTTTTTACAAATGTGAAGATTTTGTTATTAAAAACGGGGAGTTATATTAGATTTCCAACGAATAGTTTCCATAATATGCTGAATATCTTTTTTTAAATAATCTGCTGCTGGCAAAATAGAATCATAATTAGGTTTTGCATAAAAGTATAAAGACCCTGTAATAAAATGATTGATACTATCTGTGACATAAAATTGTGACTGTGATGCCGCATTACCTCCTACTTCGTAAAACATTCCATATACTTTGTTTTCAGAACTTAAATAAGGTTGCTCTATAATCTCATCTGCTTTTACTGTATGCGTCTGTGTAATATTCTGAGCATCTCTTAAGTATAAATTTAGATTAGATGTTCCTACTTTTTTATACGTTAGGTAAATCGTTCCTTTTAACAAAGGGTAGTTAACTTCTAATCCTAAACCACTATTATTTTGAGATACTTTAACAGTTTTAATAGCATCTGATAATTCGTTTCTCTCAAATATAAATGGAAGGTTTATATCTACTTGTTTATACTTTGGATTAGGGTATTCTAACCTCAGTAAGCCTTTAGGTTTTGGTACAGTTTCTTTTTTACAAGATGTTAATATTATAACAGCAAAAAAAAGAAATACTAAGTGTAACTGTTTAGGCTTCATCAATTGTAATTTTAACTTGTTTGATTCGTTTTTTATCAAGTGCTTCAATAGTAAAAACGTAATTTTTAAAACTTATTTTACTATTCTTTCTTGGGAAACTTTTAGAAATCTCTAAAACAAAACCTGCCAAAGTCTCAGCTTCACCCTTTTCAGATTCAAAAATCATCTCATCTTCTAATTTTATAACACGATAAAAATCTTTTAAATTTGTTTTTCCTTCAAATACATAATTATGATCGTCTAATTTAGAATATGTTAAATCATCATCATCAAATTCATCACTGATATCACCTACTATTTCTTCAATAACATCCTCTAAAGACACTAATCCAGAGGTTCCTCCATATTCATCTACAACTACTGCAAGGTGTACTTTCTTTTCTTGAAATTCCACCATCAGATCATCCAATTTTTTATTTTCTGGCACAAATATAGGTTCTCTTAACAAGGTTGGCCAATCAAATTGTTTTTGTTCTAGATAAGGTAATAAATCTTTAACATATAAAATTCCAATAATAGTATCTACATTATCTCTATACACAGGAATTCTGGAATAACCTTGCTTTACAATTTCTGAAAGCACTTCACTATATTCTAACTCTACATCTAAAGCAAAAACATCTATACGAGGACGCATCACTTGTTTTGTATCTGTATTACCAAACGAAACAATACCTTGTAAAATTTTGTGTTCTTCTTTAGTAGTATCTTCTTCGCTTGTAAGCTCTAAAGCTTGTGACAATTGATCTACACTTAAATTTGTTTTTTGCTTCCCTAGTTTGTTTTGAATTCCTAATGTGATACTCTGCATTGGTAAACTTATAGGAGAAAAAATAGTATCCATTGTTTGTAATGGATATGCCATAAATTTTGCAAACTTTACATTATTTCTACTGGCATATATTTTTGGTAAAATCTCACCAAAAAGAAGAATTAAAAACGTTGCTAAAATCACTTTCAAGAAAAAAACCACATTAATTTCTATAACCCAAAACTTAAAAGCAGAATCTATGTTTTTAAAAAGAACATCACTTATCGCTGCAAATAAGATAACAATAGCAATGTTTAAAAAATTATTAGCTATTAATATGGTTGCCAATAATTTTTTAGGTTTTTTTAAAAGTTTATTTACCACTTCAAATGGTTTAGATTTTTCTTCTAATTCCTTATCAATATCAATTTGTGTTAACGAAAAAAATGCTACTTCTGCTCCTGAGATCAATGCAGAACAGAAAAACAATACAATTAAAAGTACAACACCAGATACCATTGGAGTATCAATAGCAGATAGTATAATAAAATTTATGGGTTCTGGGTCCAAAAGATATAGCGTAAATTAAACAATTAAAATGGTAAATCATCATTATCATTAACTACAGATGGTCCAGCAGAACTCTGATTTGTATTTTCTATTGATGGTTGTGATTGCTGTACATTAGTAGTATTAGCACCAGCTTCATTTTTAGTTGTTAAAAATGTAAAATCTGAACACTGAATTTCTGTAGAGTAACGATCCATTCCTTTATCATCTTGCCATTTACGAGTTTTTATACGTCCTTCAATATATACACGATCTCCTTTACTTAAATATTTTTCGCAAATTTCTGCAGCTTTATTTCTAACTACAATATTATGCCATTCTGTATTTGTAATACGTTCATTAGATTGCTTATTTACATAAGATTCATTAGTTGCCAATGGGAAACGCCCTATGCAGCCACCGCCTTCAAAATGATGCATTTTTACTTCATCACCTAAATGTCCAATAAGCATTACTTTATTTAATGTCCCTGCCATAACTTAAATATTTAATCTACAAAATTAGTAGTTTTTAAATGTACTAAAAAATATAAAACAGACGGCTCTTAAAAATTAAAGGTATCAATAAAATTACTTATTAATATAGGCACAGGAAATGTTTTTAATTCTGCGGTAAAAATTCCTTTTTCCGGAAGCTCTCTCAATTTTATAATCCAAAATTTAGTATATAAATGCTGATGAGATAGTTTATGAATGATTTCTTTTTCGTTATACAAAGTCGCTTTATAATTAGAGGTATTAAGGTATTTTTGAATGTCTTGAGATGACTCAAACATTTCAGTAGTTAAACTTTTAGAAGTCTCAAATAATGGGAATTGGTATAAATTCTCCCAAATTCCTTTTCCTGTTCGCTGTTTTAAAATTGTTTTTTTGTCTTCAGAAATAAACACCAAAAAATTAAAGTATTTTTTAGTCACTTTTGTTTTCTTCAATTTAACTGGAAGTACTTTTATTTTATTAAGTTGAAATGCTAGACATTTTTTATAAAGCGGACATACATTACAATCTGGGTTTTTAGGTTTACATTGCCTTGAACCAAATTCCATTACCGCTTGATTATAATCTCCAATATCTTTTTGAGGTAATAACTTCTGTGCTAATGTTTTAAATTCTTTAGTCCCTTGACTACTATTAATAGGTGTTTCTATACCGAAATAACGCGATAATAAACGATATACATTACCGTCAACAACGGCTGTATGTTCTTCATAACATATAGAAGCAATAGCACTAGCTGTATAATCTCCTACACCTTTTAATTTTAAAAGTTCTTTATAAGATTTAGGAAAAATACCGTTAAGCTCATTAGCAATATATTTTGCTGTATAATGCAAATTCCTAGCTCTTGAGTAATACCCTAATCCTTGCCATAGCTTCAAAATCTGTTTTTCTTCTGCTTTAGCAAGGTCAAAAACAGATGGAAATTTAGTAACAAAAGCGTTATAATAAGGTAATCCTTGTTTAATTTGTGTCTGTTGTAGTATGATTTCTGACAACCAAATATGATACGGATTTTTAGTTTCTCTCCAAGGGAAATTTTTCTTATTAATTGAATACCAGTTACTTAATATTAAATTAAAATTCATATATATAAATGACAAACAGCAAAAATAAACGTTTACTAGCTTAAATTTTAATATTTTAGGCTTGAAATATTGAATATAAAATACATATATTTGCAGCTTAATAGCCTTATAGTAATTTAAATAGCAAATAAAATGACAAAAGCTGATATAGTAGCTAAAATTTCAGATAAACTTGGAATTGAAAAAGGAGATGTTCAAGCAACAGTTGAAACGTTTATGAGTGAAGTAAAAACATCTTTAGAGAGTGGAGATAACGTATATCTTAGAGGTTTTGGAAGTTTCATTATTAAAACTAGAGCAGAAAAAACAGGTAGAAATATATCAAAAAATACCACTATCAAAATTCCTGCTCACAACATTCCAGCGTTTAAACCTGCAAAAGTTTTTGTAGAAAGTGTAAAAACTAATGTAGAAGTAAGTTAAAAGCATTAAAAACAAATATTAATTTAAAAAAGAAGACAATTTATGCCAAGTGGTAAAAAACGTAAAAGACACAAGGTAGCAACGCACAAGCGTAAAAAAAGAAGACGTGCTAATCGTCACAAGAAAAAATAACATGAAAAAGTAGTTTTTTAACTACTTTTTCGGTTTTTAAAACGTTCTTTGATATTAAACTTATAGATTAAAAAGCACATCTACCTATGTGTTATTTATAAGTTTTACAGATTACCCCGATAGCTATCGGGACCTGTGAATCAAAAATTATGTATAATCCATCTATCACATTATTATGTGGTGGATTAAAATTAACTATATGAATAAAGAATTGATTATTCGTTCTAGTTCTAATGATGTTGATTTTGCCTTATTAAAAGATGGAAAACTAATTGAATTACAAAAAGAAGGAGGAGACAATAACTTTTCTGTTGGCGATGTGTTTTTAGCTAAAATTAGAAAACCTGTCCCTGGACTTAATGCTGCATTTGTAAATGTAGGTTATGAAAAAGATGCATTTTTGCACTATCATGATTTAGGTCCTAAACTTCCTACTTTTTTAAAATTCATCAAACGTGTAAGCACAGGTAAACTTAAAGATTATTCTTTAAAAGATTTCCCATTTGAAAAAGACATTGATAAGAATGGAAGCATCTCTGATGCTTTAAAATCTAATCAATCTGTATTAGTACAAATCGTAAAAGAACCCATATCTACCAAAGGACCCCGAATAAGTTCGGAATTATCCATAGCAGGTCGATATGTTGTTTTAGTTCCTTTTTCTGATCGCATTTCAATTTCTCAAAAAATTGAATCTAAAGCTGAAAAAGAACGCCTCAAAAGACTCCTAAAGAGTATTACTCCAAAAGGATTTGGGGTTATCGTACGTACTGTTGCAGAAGGCAAAAAAGTAGCTGAACTAGATAAAGATTTACAAAATCTTTATAACCGTTGGACAGTAATGTGCAAAAAGCTACATCGCGCAAATCATCCTAGTAAAGTATTAGGTGAAATGAATAAAGCCTCTTCTATTTTAAGAGATATATTCAACGATACTTTTACTTCAATTATAGTAGATGATGAATCGCTTTACATTCAAATTAAAGATTATGTGCAAGAAATTGCACCAAAAAAAGAATCAATAGTTAAGTTGTATCAGTCTAAAGTTCCCATTTTTGAAAAATACGGAATTGAAAGACAAATTAAAACATCCTTTGGACGTACTGTATCTATGGCAAAAGGTGCTTATTTGGTAATTGAACATACTGAAGCACTTCATGTTATAGATGTCAACAGTGGTAATCGCTCAAACAAAGCAAAAAGCCAAGAGGATACTGCTTTAGAAGTAAATTTAATTTCAGCTACAGAAATGGCTCGTCAATTACGCTTGCGTGATATGGGCGGTATTATAGTAGTTGATTTTATTGACATGGGTAAAGCAGAAAATAGAAAAAAACTCTTTAACCATCTTCGTGATGAAATGAAAGATGATAGAGCAAAACACAAAATATTACCTCCAAGTAAATTTGGATTGATACAAATAACTAGACAACGCGTACGGCCAGAAATGAATATTAAAACCAGAGAGGAAAACCCTGATGGTATTAATGGTCATGAGGTTGAAGCACCAATAGGTATTGTGAAAAAAATAACACATGACCTTGAGCAATTAACAAAAAAAGACTACAAAAAGGTGACCTTAAACACACATCCTTTTATAGCAGCCTTTTTAACAAAAGGCTTTCCATCTATACGTTCAAAATGGTTTTTTGAACATAAAAAATGGGTGAAAATATTACCTAGAGACGCTTACACGTACTTAGAGTATCGTTTTAAAGATAAAGACGGTAACGATATTAAATTATAAAAAGAAACCCTTTCAAATTATTTGGAAGGGTTTTTTGGTTTATAAATATTATCATTTTAGAGTTTCTGCTTTTTATTAAATAATCCTATTATTAGGTACAGAATAGACATATTTAAAAAATAATTATCTCACACTAATCAGTTATATTTGATATTGTATTAATTAGTTTCATCAATCATCAATCATCAATCATCAATCATCAATCATCAATCATCAATCATTCAAAATGAAAAAAATTTTCATCTTATTTACTCTAACAATATTATACTCGTGTATAAATTATTCAGAAGCAAATCAAAAACAACAGTCTCCCAATAATTTTGCGCCAAACATTATTTCTCAGAAATTTAAAGGAATGAATTATACAGGTCCTGGAAAAGGGCCTTTAGGAATAGAGTCTTTTTCATCAATGAAAGAAATTGGCACAAATAGTGTCGCCTTAGTTCCTGAAGCGTCTCTTTATCAAAACACCCTAAAAATTGTTCATGATTTTGAAAGACAGTGGTACGGAGAAACATCTGTAGCTATACTAGAAGGTATTCAACACGCAAAAGAAGTTGGATTAAAGGTAATGCTAAAACCACACTTAGAGCCAGGAATAGATATTTCAGGTTGGGATCGCCCTGAAGAACCAAGCCTTACAAACCCAGACAGTCTGACTATTGCTAAATTTACTGAGAGTGCCAATGAGTTCTTTAGTAAGGTAGAGTATAAAGTTCGTAAAAAGACGAATTGGCGAGGGGATTTGATGGTGAAGAATGATAATGACTGGCCACTCATAGCTAATGCTTATGAGCAATACATTTTAAAATACGCTGTTATCGCTGACTCAATAAATGCTGATGCGTTTTGTATCGGAACTGAATTAAAAGCTATGGCTTTAGAAAAACCCGATTATTGGCGTTCTTTAATTAAAAAAGTAAGAGAAATATACAAAGGCCCTATCACCTATGCTGCCAACTGGGATAGTTTTGATCAAATTACGTTTTGGGATGATCTGGATTTTATAGGTATTGACGCCTATTTCCCACTGAGTGATGCTAAAACACCTCAAGTGGAAGAATTACTTGTATCATGGCAACCTATTAAAGATAGAATCGAGAAACTACAACGCAAAGTTGGGAAACCAGTAGTTTTTACTGAATGGGGATATGAGAGTGAAGATTATGCTGGGAAAACACCATGGGGATCTAAAGGCGAGGTAAATATTGAAACACAGGTTAACTTATATGAAAGTACTTTTCAAAGCTTTTGGCATGAATCATGGTTTTTAGGTGTTTTTATATGGAGATGGTCGCCTCCAAATGAGTTAGGAGGTTCATACAATTTTACACCAAGAGGAAAGAATACCGAAGCGGTAATAAAAGAATGGTTTAATAAAGAGTAAGCTTTAAAGTTATTCTTTATTGAACCCAAAACTCTTTCTAATAATTTGAAAGAGTTTTTGGGTTTTATAAACTACTACTTTTTAGATAAAGGAGTTGTAGCTCCTGTTTTATTCATAAAAATTAAAAAATCAAACATGCTAATGGGCGATAATTTATAATAATCTCCTTCAGATTCTTTACCATAACCTATAAGCTTTAAATCTCCTAAAATATTATTGTCAATATCATTTCTAATTTTTGAGAGATCAGAATAAAAAGGTTGGTCATTTGATGCATTGAAAACTCTTTCCCAAGAATTTTTAGGTTGTAATTCAACAGATCCTTCTATTAATTGATCATCAAATTTATGATCTGAATTTATAAACCGATTAGTCATATATGAGTAGTTTCCAATCAAAGAACTCAAACCAATAGAAACATAATTTTCACCGAATTCATCTTTTAAATCGCTCCCCATTATTCCTATTTCGTCATCAATAATAACTGTATTTGAAATATGAGCATTATGCGCCCAAACAATTATTTTTGCATTAGGGTCTTTAGCTAAATAGGCAATTCTGTCTGCCATAATTTCATCTCTACTTTGTATTGACTTATTTTCTGAAAGATGTTTATAATTGATATATGTGTTTTTACCATTAAACAATAACTCTTTACTATATGCTGTATGAAGGTTTTTAGTATCAAGATATTGTTCTAGGGCAACAATAGATTTATATACCGCTAAATGAGTTTTGACTTTATTTTTAGCTTTACTTTTTTCACTAGCTATCAATGCTTTTCTATAAGTCTTAAATAATTTATTTAAGTTGTCATCTTCAATAAGTGATAATTCTTTTTCTAATAATTGCTCTAACACCCAATAAGAATCATCACAACCCTTAAATTTAATCTTACTATTTTTATTATTCGTTTTATACCAATCCAGAAATGATTTCATTTCTTCAGTTTGGTAAATTGAAAATAAATGTTTTCTCATCAATTGATCTATAACGTCCCCTTTTAAGTTTTTAGTTAACAATTCAATATCATCATATGGACTTTCAAGGATTACCGTATTATACCCTTTTTCTAAAATCAACTTTTTAGTAATTGCTACTCTTAATTTATAATATTCTGAAGTACCATGTGTGTCTTCTCCTATAGAAATAATTTTCCGGTTTCCTATAGTTTCTATAAGCGGCTGTAAACTTTGGTTCAATGTGCTTTCATTAGTAAAATCTATAGGGTTTAATGATTTTTGTAATGATTGTATAATTTCTACTTTAGTATTTTTATCTAAATACGGTTTCTTGATTTCTTTTAAATTTTGAATGTTTTCTCCATCTATTGTAACTTCAAAATTATCAAACCAAGCCGTTCCTTTTCCAAAAAGAATACCTCCTATATAAATTTTCTTAGCCTTATTAGGATAAGGTAATTTAACAAAATATTTAGTCCAATCTCTAGTCCCGTTAATATTTTGATCATACATATTATCAAACTCTAACATTTGATTATTCCCATCAATTCGCATTAATAGTCCTACTCTTCCTTTTTTTACATTTTCTATTTTAATGTATCCTGTAAGTTGAATAGAATCTCCTTGATAATTAGCTGGAATTACATAAGTAATACATCCAAATTCTTTTTCCTTATCAACATTTACTCTACCTACATAATTAGATTTATTCTGTAATTCTGTAGAAATAGGTTGTTTACCCCATTGAAACCAATTTTTAGGTAATTTCTTGTCAGGATCATATTCATTAAAATCTAAATTGAATTTTTTAGAAGCTCCATTTTGAGAAAATGTGCTTAACGTTAAAAATAAAAAGCATATTAAATTGATTAGTTTTAAAATCTTCATAGTTGATTAGTTAAGGTTTAGTTATCATAAATATCTAGATAAATCTATTTGATACTGTTAATAAAGTATCAATTATAAAAACATTATCAATTGATTAACAAAGCTTTTAGATTGATTCTTAATCAAAAAAACAGCCTTTATTCAAAATGAATAGAGGCTGTTTTATAATATTATTTTAATTAAAACTACGGCGCAGGGTTAGGAATCACTGTATGTACTTCATCAATTTTTTCTAAAATATCATTACTTAAAATGATATCAATACTAGCAATATTTTCTTTAAGCTGTTCTAGGTTAGTAGCGCCAATAATATTGCTAGTTACAAATGATCGCTGTGTTACAAATGCTAATGCCATTTGTGCTAATGTCATACCGTTATCTTCAGCAATTTTTAAATAGCGTTTGGTCGCTTCGGTTGATTGCTCACTACTATATCTTGCAAAACGAGGAAATAGTTTTAAACGCGCATTATCTGCTGCAGTTCCTTTTATATATTTACCAGATAACACTCCAAATGCCATTGGTGAGTAGGCTAGCAACCCTAAATTTTCACGCTGTGATATTTCTGCTAAATCGCCTTCAAAGGTTCTGTTTAATAAGGAGTATGAATTTTGTATGGTAATTGGTCTTGGTAAATTATGAGTATTAGACTCTGCTAAATAACGCATTGTCCCCCATCCTTTTTCGTTAGATAAACCGATATGACGAATTTTACCCTCTTTTTTAACGCCTTCTAACGCTTCTAATACTTGTTTAAAGTTATCTTTCCATTGATCGTCAGGACTCTGTTTATAGTCCCTAACTCCAAAGGTATTTGTGGTACGTTCTGGCCAATGTAATTGATACAAATCAATATAATCAGTTTGCAAACGTTTTAATTCTTTATTGACAGCATCTTTTATAGAATCACCTTTAAACCCTGTGGTACGTATATGCGCTGTATAATCTCCTGGTCCAGCAATTTTAGAAGCCAGAATCACTTGATCTCTATTTTTACGGTTAGCTAACCATGTGCCTATAATTTTACTGGTACGTCCTTGTGTTTCTGCTGTTGCAGGTACTGGATATAACTCTGCAGTATCAATAAAATTAATGCCTTGGTCCATAGCATAATCTAATTGTGCATGTCCTTCAGCCTCCGTATTTTGATTTCCCCAGGTCATAGATCCTAAGCATATTTTACTAACTTTAATATTAGTATTTGGTAATGTTGTGTATTTCATAATTAAAGAACTAGATCGTTTAGCTTATAAGTTGTTTAGAATAAAGAACGCTCTTTTTTCATATAACTATCGAGAACTATATATTAAGATCTATTCAATTTTTTGTATTTCTTCTATGTTAAATTTAATAAAATTTTCTTCGCTTTCATTTTCTTTAAAAAGAAACCATAAGTACAAACCATCTTCTTTTACAAAAGATATAACATCTCCTAAGCCGCCTTGTCTTCCTTTAAAATAATTTATTCCTATAACGTTTAAGTTTTCATCTAAAGTTGTTATACAAAGTTTCTTTTTACTATATATACTCATCAATGTTGATTCTGTTGGATTGTTCATTTCCTTTGTCGTATCATATCCGATAGAGGTTCTATAATAAACTTTCCTATATTCATCATAAATTAATTTATTATAATGTCCTCCAACCTCATGAATCAAAGAGTTTTTCTGCGGATTACTATTTGATTTCATAGGTTTAGGGTCTCTTATCATAGGATTCCTAGCTTCTTTAGAACTTATGAGGTTCCCTTTTAAATCATATAAATACAAGGAATGTGACTTTGAGAAATTCATAATAATGGTATCTCCTACACTAATAGCATTATAAGAATTATCATTTGAAGACCAAATATTATCATGAAATTCTTTTGGATAGGAAATAATATGACTTATTGAATTTTTATCAAGATTAATTAAGGAGTATAATTTTGCATTTTCATAAGTAGAAACATTATCGGATATTGCATCGTATTCTGCTGAAGAAAATCCAAAAACTTGATTACTTTTATAGAACTTAGGATTCCATTCATTAACATTAAAAGAGACTTCTCTATTTCCATACTCTATTTTTTTTATCAAGTCTCCTTCTAGATTAAAGAGGAAAAAATCACTATACCCCGATGTTGCATATATTAAAGTATCATTCCTTATTTCAAATCCGCCTTGATTTTTAACGCCATCTGGACCTTCTTTATTTAAAAATGTTTGAATCCATTTTTTTTCATTAAAGTAGTAAGTACTGATAATAATATTCTCTGATGTAGAGTTAGAGAAGCTTAATGAATTTTTATTATAATTCCATGGTAAGCCAGGGAAATACAAAGGAATGGTATCTTGAAAGCTAATTTTTAATGAATCTGTAGCTTTAAGAATTATAGGGTAATTATAATCATTTTTCTTTCTACATCCAATTATTGTCGCAAATAAAGTTATTATAATCAGCTTGAAAAGAATTATGTGTTTAAAGCTTTTCATTTTTATTTTTTAAAATTTTTAAAATTTTATCTGTCTTTTTATCAATAGAATATACTTGATATACAACTAATACTATTATGATTATTATAATGATTTCCATAAAATTTTATATTTAAATGCAAGAGAGAGATTTAAAATCTCTCTCTTGCATTAATAATGTTTGTTAATTCTTTTTTTAGAACCAACTGCCTATTTCATCAACAGCTTTAATTGAATAATATGCAAGGTTTTCAGCCCAACTTAATTCTCTCCAGCTTGAACTCTTAGGAGTAGTACAATTATTACCTTCTTCATTTCCACAAACATCAAGCCATCTAGGCCCTTCAGACCCTTCAACTAAATATGCTGTATTAGCATAATTAAAGCTTTGAGCTGATACATTAAATGTTAATACAAATGTAAAAACTAATATTATATTCTTTTTATTCATAATTATATTATTTTAATTGTATATCCGTTTAATGTCCATTAGCTGTAATACTTGCTATTACTAGCC
>CAZECB010000014.1:0-14951 GCA_964510745.1 uncultured Flavobacteriaceae bacterium
AGGGGCTAGTGACCATTAGGTTGTGGAAGTTCGAATCTTCTCGTGCGCACTTTATCCTTTATTCTTTAATAATCATCTATTTTAATTTTTATTGCCATTGAAAATATTAGCTTTGTTTTACTACCATTTGATTAAATGAACAGCATTAAAAATAATTTCAGTATTAGAGATCTAGAAAACTTAACTGGTGTTAAGGCACATACTATACGTATTTGGGAAAAAAGATATAATCTACTCAAGCCAAATCGATCTGACACTAACATCAGATATTATGATGTGAACTGCCTAACAAAGCTTCTTAATATAAAATATTTAAACGAAAACGGATATAAAATATCTAAAATAGCTTCATTAGATACTATTCAATTAATAAGTAATATAAAAAAGCTAAAATCTAATAGCAGGATTGAAAATGAATCTATCAATGCTTTTAAAATAGCGATGTTAACTTTTGATCAAAACTTACTTCAAAACACCTATAATGCATTAATTAAAGGAAAAGCTTTTAAAGACATTTTCACTACCGTTTTTATTCCTTTACTTAATGAAATTGGTACGCTTTGGCAAGTAGGAACAATTTCTCCTTCGCATGAGCATTATATTTCAATATTCATTAAGCAAAAAATATTAATTAATATAGAAGTCTTACAATCCAAAAATCAAAATTCTAAATTAACTACTACATTTGTATTATATCTTCCGGAAAATGAAATTCATGATATTGGATTACTTTATATTAATTATCTATTAATAAGTAAGGGCTATCATACTATTTATCTTGGAGAAAATACGCCTATAACAAGTTTAGAAGACACGATTAACTTCTTTAATAATATTACATTTATATCTTATTTCACTGTAAACCCAGAAGTTAAACAAATCCCAAAATATCTTGAAGAATTTAGTAATATATTATTAAAAAATAAAAACATCAATCTTTACCTTTTAGGCAGGAAGACATCTACAATAAATTCTCAAAAACTTCCAAAAAGCATTACAGTCTTTGATTCAATTGAAAACTTAACAAAAGATCTATAATTATGAGTTTTTTAATATCATACTGTTTAGCTTTTTAGTATGTTTGTTAAACATTATGAATAAAACAATTTCAATTATTGGTTCTGGATTTTCTTCATTAGCGGCTGCCTGTTATTTAGCTAAAGATGGATATAAAGTTACTGTATTTGAAAAAAACGATACTATAGGTGGTCGTGCTAGACAGTTACATAAAGAAGGATTCACTTTTAATATTGGACCTACTTGGTATTGGATGCCAGATGTTTTTGAAAAATTCTTTGCAGACTTTAATAAAAAACCTTCGGATTATTATGAACTAGAAAAATTAAATCCTGCATATAGTGTTTATTTTGGAAGAGATGATTATATCACTGTTGAAGATACTTTAGAGAAAATTTGCATTGCTTTTGAAGCTGAAGAAAAAGGAAGTTCTCTAAAGCTTAAAAAGTTTATAGATAAAGCAAAAAGTAATTATGACATTGCTATAAAAGATTTAGTTTATAATCCTGGTATTTCTCCATTAGAACTAATTACTCCTGCTACTATAAAAAAAATAAATCAGTTTTTTAGTAATATAAAAAAAGATGTTAGGAAAGAATTTAAAAATAAACGTCTTGCTCAAATTTTAGAATTTCCTGTATTATTTTTAGGAGCAAAACCAAGTGACACCCCTTCGTTTTATAATTTCATGAATTATGCTGATTTTGGTCTAGGTACATTTCATCCTAAAAAGGGAATGTATCAAGTAATACTTGCTATTGAAGCTCTAGCCAAAGAACTTGGCGTTACTATAGAAACAAATTCGTCAATAGATAAAATTCATATTAAAGACAGAAATGCTTCTGGTGTTATCTCTAATGGTAAATTATATGAATCTGATATTGTATTAAGTGGTGCAGATTATCATCATACAGAGACGCTTATAGGTAAAGAACTCAGGCAATATTCTGAAAGTTATTGGAGTAAAAAAACCTTTGCACCTTCATCACTATTATTTTATGTGGGGTTCAATAAAAAATTGAAAAATGTAAATCATCATACCTTATTTTTTGATGTAGATTTTGATGTACATAGCCATGATATTTATGATGATCCTAAATGGCCAGAAAACCCGTTATTTTATGCTAGTTTCCCTAGTGTCACAGATGACAATTCTGCTCCTCATGGAAAAGAAGCAGGTATTTTTTTAATACCATTAGCTCCAGGCATTGAAGACACTGAAGTTATAAGAGAGCGTTATTTTAACAAAATCATTTCTAGATTTGAGAATTTAACTTCTCAGAAAGTTGCAGAAGATATTCTGTTTAAATCATCCTATTGTATTAATGATTTTATTAAAGATTATAATTCATACAAGGGGAATGCCTACGGAATGGCTAATACATTGTTACAAACAGCATTTTTAAGACCTAAGTTAAAAAGCAAAAAGGTTAAAAATTTGTATTTTACAGGCCAATTAACAGTTCCTGGACCTGGAGTTCCGCCATCACTAATTTCTGGGAAATTAGTTTCAGAGTTAATTACAAAACAATTAAATTAATACAAGTAGTAAAACGCTAATTTTAAAGTTACAATCAATAATATTAAAAAATAAATTATGAAATCTATTTTTGACTCTGTATCCAAAGCGTCAAGTAAAATTGTAACCAAATCATATAGTACTTCATTTTCATTGGCTACAAAAATGCTATCAGAATCAATACGTCAAGATATTTATAATATTTATGGTTTTGTACGTTTGGCTGACGAGATTGTAGACTCTTTTCACGAGTATGATAAGGACACATTATTTAAAGATTTTGAAAATGATTTATCTTACGCTCTTAAACATAAAATTAGTTTAAACCCTATATTAAATGCATTTCAAGATACGTATCATCAATATAATATTGAACAACATCTTGTAGATGCTTTTATGAATAGCATGCGATTAGATTTGCATAAAACAGACTATCTCACAGAAGAAGAATTTAAAAACTATATCTATGGCTCTGCAGATGTAGTAGGCTTAATGTGTTTAACTATTTTTGTAAAAGGCAATAAGAAGAAGTATGAAGAATTAAAAGATACGGCTATGGCTTTAGGTTCAGCATTTCAAAAAGTGAATTTTTTAAGAGATTTAAAAGCAGATCACGATGAATTGAATCGTACTTATTTTCCAAATACAGATTTAAATAATTTAGATGAAGTTTCTAAAAAACTTATAATTTCAGATATTGAAAAAGATTTTTCTAAAGGGTTAAGCGGAATTAAAAAACTACCTATTGAAGCAAAATTTGGTGTATTCATGGCGTATCGTTATTACAATCAGCTCCTTAAAAAATTAAAACGTACACCAGCAAGTAAAATTAAAGATACGCGTATTAGGGTTCCTAATTACAAAAAAGCAGAGCTTTTAACCAGAAGTTACGTAAAATATCAACTTAATTTAATTCAGTAAACACAATGCAAGCCTTATATTGGATATTAATTTTTCTAGGTACTTTTTGTTTTATGGAGTTCATGGCTTGGTTTACTCATAAATATGTAATGCATGGGTTTTTATGGAGTTTACATAAAGATCATCATAAAAAAGATCATGATAGTTGGTTTGAGCGCAATGATGCTTTTTTTATTTTTTATGCAGTGGTTAGTATAGCTTGTTTTCTTTTATGGAGATACAAAAGTGTATGGATTGGTTTACCTATAGGATTAGGCATTTTTGCTTATGGTGCTGCTTATTTCATTGTGCATGATATTTTTATACATCAACGTTTTAAATTATTTAGAAACGCTAATAATGTTTATGCTAAAGGTGTAAGGCGCGCTCATAAAATGCATCACAAACACTTAGGTAAAGAAAAAGGCGAATGTTTTGGAATGCTTTTCGTTCCTTTTAAATATTTTAAAAAATAAATACATGAGTTATCTGTATTTATTACTAAATCTTGGATCTATATGTGTTCCTTTTTTATTTAGTTTTCACCCTAAAATAAAATTCTATAAACATTGGAAATTTCTTTTCCCCGCTGTATTAATTACCATGATTATCTTTATTCCTTGGGATATTGTTTTCACACAACAAGGGTTTTGGGGTTTTAATAGCAATTATTTTTTAAGTGTATCTCTTTTTAGCCTTCCCATTGAAGAGTGGTTGTTTTTTATATGTATTCCCTATGCTTGCGTATTTACACATTATGCACTATTACATTATTTTCCTAATTTGAGTTATTCTAAAAAAATAACAAAAATTATAAGCTACATTTTAATTAGCATACTCTTGATTGGTCTTATTTTCAATTATGATAAATGGTATACATTTATCAATTTTTTATATGCCGCTATATTACTTTTAATTGTTTTAAAACTTAATTTAAAATTACTTCAGAAATACTATGTCACTTTTATAGTAATGCTGGTTCCTTTTTTTATAGTAAATGGCGTTTTAACAGGAAGCTTTATCGAAAATGAGGTGGTTTGGTATAATAACTCTGAAAACTTAGATTTTCGTTTGTTTACAATACCTGTTGAAGATACGATAGATGCATTTACACTAATTCTTTCAAGTTTATTTTTAATGCAGCTTTTTAAAACTTCAAAAAACGACTAATTATTTTAAGCCGTCAATTAATGATCTTATTTTATTACTATTCCAATCAGAGGCACCTGTTTTATCAATAACAATATGTCCTGTTTTATCTATTAAAAATGTTCTAGGTATACTTGTTATGTTAAATAATTCTGGAGGTGTTGAAATAGGATTATATGTGTTAAAATTATATTTATTTTTCTTTAAAAACCGCTGAATTATTTCAGGAGATTCATTAGACACAAATACAAATTCAATCTTATCTTTATAATCACTATAGAGTTTTTGTATACTAGGCATTTCTGCTATGCAAGGAGGGCACCAAGTTGCCCAAAAATTAACTAAGACTATCTTATTTTTTGTAGTATTAAAATTAAAAGCAGATTCTCCATCAATAGATTGTAAACGCCAATCGTAGTCATCAACTCTATTTCTATTTTCCTCTTTAATAACTGAAGGGCTAAATAACGCTAAACCTTTATGAAGCATTACTTGAATTGGTTTTCTAGTCTGCGGAATAATTAATAACACAATTCCTATTAAAAAGATAATATTGTGAACTTTAGGTTTTTTAATTTTCATACACTATTAATTATTAAATTAGCCGTTATATTTTGTATACAATTTAATTAAAAAAGTTAAGGCGTTACAAAAGTAACGCCTTAAGCTAACAAAAAACAAAATTTAACTTTATTCTATATTCTTAATCGCTAACCAACAAAGCTCATAAGAAAGAATAAACATTTAAATAAAACTGAGAGTATTATTTTTAGATTAATACTCCTTGAACAATTTTAAATTAGTTAAGGAACTTAATTAAAAATCGTGTTTTAATAAACGAATTTTCTATGTAGTCGACAGTTATATATTATGCTTACATAACATACAAAAGAAGTTCTTAAAACATTTCTCTACCAGAGAAATGGAAAGCACCTTCAATCGCTGCATTTTCATCACTATCACTTCCGTGAACTGCATTTTCACCTATAGAGGCTGCATATAATTTACGAATAGTACCTTCTGCTGCTTCAGCTGGGTTTGTAGCTCCAATTAAAGTTCTGAAATCTTCAACTGCATTATCTTTTTCAAGGATAGCTGCAACTATTGGCCCTCGTGTCATATACTCTACTAATTCTCCAAAAAATGGACGCTCATTATGTACTGCATAAAATGCTTGTGCATCTGCAATAGTCATCTGTGTTAATTTCATCGCTACAATTCTAAATCCTGAAGCGTTAATTTTTTCTAATATTGCACCGATATTTCCTTTTTCAACAGAGTCCGGTTTAAGCATTGTAAATGTTCTATTTGTTGCCATTACGTATTTTAATTTTGTGCAAAAATAATGTTTTTACATAAACCTGCAAGCATTAATAGTGTTGTATTAATTCTTGTAATTTTTGATTTCCTTCACCTCTCATTTCCATACGTACTATTCTCTTTTCAAAATCAAATTTTAAAAGTCCAAAACTCACTTCAGAAATAACATTCCCAACTCTAAACTGATTAGGTTCATTATCAAAACTTGTATAGGCATGAGTTAATCCACTTGACGTAAAATCGATTAATGGATACTCTAAATCTTCAACGTTAGTTTTTGAAAACTCTGAAATATGCCGATCTCCAGATAAAATAATAACACCTTTCGCCTCTGTGCCTGCTATTATAGATTTTAATTTATCTACTTCATGAGGGAAATTTCCCCAAGTTTCAAAATGATGCTCACTAGATAAAAATTGAATACTACTTACAATCACATTAAAATCTGCTTCAGAATTAATTAATTCTTTGGTTAACCATTGCCATTGTCCATCACCTAAAATAGTTCCCTCCCCATAATTACTAGCAGTATAACGACGTTTTTTTACGTTTAATAATGTTAGTTCAGTTCTGAAATAACGCGTATCTAAAACAATTACTCTTACGGTTCCGTTTTCTGTTTTTAATACTTCTGAGTGATATATCCCTTCTCTATCTCTTCGTATATCATTTTTAGAAACACCTATAAAGTCCAGAAATAATTGTTGACTCTCTCTTTTAGCATGAAATTCTTGTCCTCCATCATTCAAGCCATAATCATGATCATCCCAAGTTCCTAAAATCTTTATTGAAGCTTGTAGTTTTTGATAATTTTCATTTTCAAGTTGTTTATCATAGTTTTTTTTCAATTTAGACATATCATCTGTATCCGCATACACTACATCACCTCCCCAAACCCAAACATTGGGTTGATTAGCAATAATAGCTTCCCAAAGTACATTAGTTTCATTTTGCTTATTACAGGAACCAAATGCAATTACTAAATCAGTATTTGAATTAATATTAGTTGTACTAAGTGGTTTACAAGAAATTATAAAAAAAGTCAATAATATAGACTTAAATAAAAGTTTCATTATTATAAAGTAACAGGTTAATTATATACAAAAGTAGCGCTTTATAGATTAAGGTTTATAGTATTAAAATTGTATATTCGCCACCTATGACAAAGACCGATATTTCTGATATAAAACAGTTGTTAGCAACTCCAAAACAAATTGTTATCGTTGCCCATAAAAACCCTGATGGTGATGCAATTGGCTCCTCTTTGGGGTTATATCATTACTTAAAACAGAATAATCATAATGTCACAGTTATTCTTCCTAATGACTATCCTCAATTTTTACAATGGATCCCTGGAGAAGGGTCTATTTTAAAGTATGAAAGTTCCGTTAAAAAATCAAATGTATTAATTGCTGAAGCAGAACTTATTTTTACTTTAGATTTTAACGCGTTACACAGAACTGGTAATATGGAACCTGTTTTAGTAGAAGCAAAAGCTATTAAAATTTTAATTGATCATCATCAAAAACCAGATGATTATGCTTCTTATATGTATTCTGATGTCACTATGTGTTCTACTTGTGAAATGATTTATCATTTTCTAGAAATGCTTAATGTCACTGATAAAATAACTAAAAATATAGCTACTGCTTTATATGTTGGTATTATGACAGATACAGGTTCATTTCGATTTAGATCAACAACCAGTACAACACACAGAGTTATAGCAGATTTAATAGATAAAGGCGCAAACAATACTCAAATTCACAATAATGTTTATGATACTAATAGTTATTTTAGGTTACAGTTATTAGGAAAATCACTTAGTAATTTAAAAGTGATTTCTAAATTAAATACCGCATATATTAGCTTGTCTCAAGAAGAATTAAATCGATTTAATTTTAAAAAAGGAGATACAGAAGGTGTTGTAAACTATGCTCTTTCAGTTAAAGGAGTAAAATTTGCAGTAATTTTTATAGAACATAATCAAGAAGGAATTATAAAGATTTCTTTCCGTTCAAAAGACACTTTTGATGTCAATCAATTTGCGCGTAATCATTTTAATGGTGGAGGGCATATTAACGCAGCTGGAGGGCGTAGTGAACTCAATCTAAAAGATACCATTGAAAAATTTATTAGTATATTACCTCAATATAAACAAGACCTCAACTCATGAAAAATATATTAACCTTACTTGTAATAACCATAAGTTTTGTGAGTTGTAAAACACCCGAAGCTAGGCGCCCCATAACTACAAAAACAGGATCATTTATAAATGAATCTGTAGCGCTTAATAAAAAATTGAATGCTTCTCAACATGAGGAAATTCAAAATATTATCGCTAGTAATCCTGATGTAAATTATATGACTTCAGAAAATGGATTTTGGTATTTTTATAATACTAAATTAGAAGATAGTTTGGTTACTGCTGATTTTGGTGATGTTGTTAATTTTAATTATACTATATCTGACATTAATGGACAGTTAATTTATTCTGAACAAGAATTAAAAACTCAAAATTACACTATGGACCAAGAAGAATTATTCTCTGGTCTACGGGAAGGTTTGAAACTAATGAAAGCTGGAGAAATTGTAACTTTTTTATTTCCATCACAAAAAGCATATGGGTTTTATGGAGATGAGAATAAAATAGGCAGTAATATATCGATACGTTGTAAAGTCACTTTAAATACAATAACAAAAAAAGAAACTAATTAATATGAAAAAATTAAAGTATATTTTTAAACTAGTAGCACTTACATTAATCGTAAGTTTAACGTCATCATGCGCTGGATCAAAATACCCAAGTTTAGAAGATGGTGTATATGCAGAATTTGTGACCAATAAAGGAACTATGGTTGCAAAATTATTTTTAGAAAAAACACCAGTTACTGTTTCAAATTTCGTAGCACTAGCAGAAGGAAATCATCCTATGGTTGATAGCTCTTATAAAGGAAAACCATATTATAATGGGATTATTTTTCATCGTGTTATTAATAAATTTATGATACAAGGTGGTGATCCAACTGGTACTGGTACTGGTAGTCCAGGATATAGATTTGTTGATGAATTTGATGATACTTTAAAACACGATAAATCAGGAATTTTATCTATGGCAAATTCTGGACCAGGAACTAATGGTTCTCAATTTTTCATAACAGAAGTTCCTACACCACATTTAAATAACAAACACAGTATTTTTGGTGAATTAGTATTAGGGCTAGACATACAAGACTCTATCTCAAATGTAAAAGTTGCAGCAGCCAGCAAACCTGTTGAAGATGTTGTTATTTTAGAATTGAATATTATTAGAAAAGGATTTGATGCTAGAAAATTTGATGCGGCAAAAACTTGGAATTCTGAACTTAAACTAGCAGAAGAAAAAGAAGCTAAACGTAAAGAAGATGCACGTTTAAAATTAGAAGAAAAAGCTAGAATAGCTAAAGAGACATTTATTAAAGAAAATGAAAATTTAAAAGGTGATATTAAACACTTACCTACAGGTTTAGCTTTGATTTTTATTAAAAAAAGTAAGGCAGCTAAACCAAAATCTACAGAATCTGTATTAGTTAACTATTCTGGATATTTTGAAGATGGTCGTTTATTTGACACTTCTGTGAAAGAAGTTGCTGAAAAAAATGGAAAGTATAATCCAAATAGACAAGGTGGCTACAACCCTTTTAAAATGATCTATAATGAAACCGCAACATTAGTCCCTGGGTTTAGAGAAGCTATGTTAAATATGGTTCCTGGAGACAAAACTCGAGTTTTCGTTCCTTCGCATTTAGCTTATGGTTCTCAAGGATTTGGCTCTATCATTCCACCAGATACTAACTTGGTTCTTGATTTAGAAATTATGGGTATTGCTAAATAATAAATAATCTCATTTGTTATAATTAAAGAAAGCAGCCACATGGTTGCTTTCTTTAATTAAAATGTATTTCAATCTATCTTATTTTTTAGGGATATTCTTTAATATCTCTAACACAAATTTCCAATATTTTTGAGTTGAAGAAATACTTGCTCTTTCATCTGGTGAATGTGCTCCTTTAATTGTTGGTCCAAAACTTATCATTTCCATATCTGGATAATGTGTTCCTAGAATACCACATTCTAAACCTGCATGACATGCTGCAACATGGGCTTTTTCTCCATTCATAGTTTCATATAACTTCTCCATCACTTTTAAAATAGAGGATTCCATATTTGGTGCCCATCCAGGGTAATCTCCTGAAAACTCAACTTCACATCCTGTGAGTTCAAACGTAGCTCGTAGCGCATTGGCCAAATCTATTTTTGAAGTTTCTACAGATGACCTTGTTAAACAACCTATTGTTATTGCGCCATTTTTAATAAGTACTCTTGCTATATTATTAGACGTTTCTACCAAATCTGGAATATCAGCACTCATACGATACACACCATTAACAGCAGCATATAATGCTCTTGCCACTCCTTCTTGAACACCTAAATCCATAACTTTTTTAGGGAGTTCAGATTTAGAAATTACAATCTCTAAATCTGGTTCCATCGTTTTAAGTTCTTTTTTAATCGTATTAGAGAGCTGCTTCATTTCAAACTCAAATGCCTCTTCATGTATAGCATCGATGACAATAATAGCATTACTTTCCCTTGGTATAGCATTACGTAAGCTTCCGCCATCAATTTCAGAAACTCTCAAGCCAAAATTTTCAAAACCATCAAAAAGCAAACGATTCATAATTTTATTTGCATTACCTAAACCTTCATGAATTTGCATTCCAGAATGACCTCCTTGTAGTCCTTTTACATTTATAGTATAACCTATTTTTATTTCTGTGACATCTTCTTCTTTATAAGTACGTTTAGCAGTAACATCAATTCCACCTGCACAGCCCACTCCAATTTCATCATCTTCTTCAGTATCTAAGTTTAATAAAATTTCACCGTTAAGCAAACCTCCTTTTAACCCCATAGCACCCGTCATTCCTGTTTCTTCATCAATCGTAAATAAAGCTTCAATCGCTGGGTGTTCTATAGTATCACTTTCTAAAATAGCCATTATTGTCGCGACCCCTAATCCATTGTCAGCTCCTAAAGTAGTTCCTTTAGCTCGTACCCAATCACCATCTATAACCATTTCAATGCCTTGCGTATCAAAATTAAAGGTAGTATCATTATTTTTTTGATGTACCATATCTAAATGTGATTGCATGACTATAGTTTTTCTATTTTCAAAACCTGAAGTTGCTGGTTTTTTAATAATCACATTTCCTACCTCATCCTCAATAGTTTCTAGCCCTAAGTTTTTTCCAAAATCTTTCATAAACGCTATGACACGTTCTTCTTTTTTAGAAGCTCGTGGTACTGCATTTAAATCTGCAAATTTGTTCCACAATTGTATAGGTTCGAGTTGTCTTATTTCTGAATTCATATCGTTTTTATAAAAGTCTCACAAAGATAATTAATACCACTAAAGATTAATAAAACATGAGCTTCTTTTTAAAAAATGTTTAAAAAGCAAAAAAATATTATATTTTCGCAATTGATTTAAAAAAATAAAAATTCAGTACAAATGAAAAAAATATTATTATTAACAATTTCTATAACAACATTATTTGCATGTAATAATAATGCAAGAGTAAACACAAATGTGAGTTTAACTACAGATATGGACTCAATAAGTTATTCTATTGGGACTAGTCAAGCAAAAGGTTTATTAAGTCAAGTACCTGATATAAATATTGATGCTTTTATAAAAGGTTATTTAGATGTTACAGACTCTACTGAATTAGAAATATCTGAAGCTGATTCTCAAAAAATACTTCAAGCTTATAGTCAAAAACTACAACAAGAACAGCGTGCAAAACAACAGTCAGAGTTAGAAGAAAAATATGCAGATGCTAAACAAGCTGGAATAGAGTTTTTAGAAGCTAATAAAACTAAAGATGGAGTTAAAGTTACACCAAGTGGATTGCAATACATGGTTATTAAAGAAGGTACAGGAAAGCAACCTGAAGGGCCTCTAGCTAATGTTACTGTTCATTATGCTGGGACTACTCCTGATGGTACTGAATTTGATAGTTCAATAGGTAAAGACCCTGCTACATTTGCTTTGAATGCTGTGATTAAAGGATGGACAGAAGGTGTACAGCTAATGAAAGAAGGTGCTAAATATAAATTCTTTATCCCACAAGAATTAGCATATGGAGCTAATCCTAG
The DNA here is from genome assembly GCA_964510745.1 of uncultured Flavobacteriaceae bacterium. Taxonomy (GTDB): domain Bacteria; phylum Bacteroidota; class Bacteroidia; order Flavobacteriales; family Flavobacteriaceae; genus AU392. Next base: position 12,107 of record CAZECB010000014.1, read on the forward strand.
ACCAGGAAGTCCAATTCAACCATTTATGCCATTAGTTTTTGATATAGAATTAATTAAAGTGAATTAAATTTTTATTCTAAATTATAGATTAACGAAAAGCTTGAGTCATGACTCAAGCTTTTTTTATTGAAATTAACTACTTTTGAGCTATGCTAAAACATAAAAAACTTATTATAGCATTAAGTATCATTCCACAGTATTTACTGGTAAGGTTATTATCAAATTACCCTGAGTTTATAGAAACCTACTACAGTAATGGTCTCTATCAATTTACATCTAAAGCATTTCGATATGCATTTGGTTGGGTACCGTTTTCAGTAGGAGATATATTATTAGGTTTACTTAGTATTTATATCATTAGATGGTTACTCATCAATAGAAAACGAATTATTAAAGACACTAAAAATTGGTGTATTGATGTGTTTTGCGCCGTATCAATAACCTATTTTGCATTTTATTTTTTATGGGGGTTAAACTACTATCGCTTACCTATTCACAAAATATTAAACCTAGGGACTGACTACTCAATTGAAGAGTTAATAAGTGTGACTGAGAAATTGATTACTAAATCAAATACAATTCATTTCAGTATTACTAAAAACGATTCCATAAAAGTTACTATACCCTACAGCAGAAGAGAAATCTTAAAACAAACAAGTCATGGTTATGTTGAGTTAGCAAAAACATATCCTCAATTATCATACTCTCCAAGAAGCACAAAAATTTGTATGTATAGTTTACCACAAGCCTATATGGGCTTTAGTGGGTATTTGAATCCGTTTACCAATGAAGCACAAGTGAATGGTTTAGCGCCTTTATATAAATTACCAGATACGGCAGCTCATGAAGAAGCACATCAAATAGGCTATGCTGCTGAAAATGAAACTAGTTTTATAGGTAATTTAGCAACAATTTATAATACCGATATTTATTTTAAATATTCTGGATATGTCTCAGCATTACGTGATTGTTTAAACGAAGTGTACCGTCGAGATCGAGGTCAATACAATAATTTAATTGCTCAAGTAAATAAAGGCATTCGTAAAAATTATCAAGAATCTCGTGAGTTTTGGAACTCATACGAAAACCCCTTAGAGCCCTTATTTAAAAAGAGCTACAGTACGTTTTTAAAAGCTAATAATCAAGATAAAGGTATAAAGAGTTATAGTTATGTCGTGGCGTTATTAGTTAATTATTTTAAGGATAAAAGCTTATAAGTTCATTTCGTTTACAATTTATAACTCAATTTAAATGTTATAATTCTAGGAAGAATAAAAGTGCTTCTATCTGAAACTAGAAATGCATTGAATGAGTTTCGCCGTCTGAATCTTACATCAAAAATGTTAGTCGCATTAATTTCAAAACCCCAAGGACTATTCTCTTTTTGATAAAATAAAGACGTATTAGCTGTATTAAACGTACTTCTAATCCCTTGATTTCTATTATTATAATTATCAAACGTATAATCAATCTTAAAAATAAAATCATCTAAAAAATCATATTCTAAATTAGCTTGTAATTGATCATTTTCAAATTCACTTGTTAAATTTTGAGCTCTAAAACTATTAAAATTCTTAGTATATTTTATTTCAATATTAGGGTAATCTTTAAATAACGTATTAAAGCCAAGAGAGGATGTTATAGATCTTGAAATATTTAAATTAACATCAGAGTTTGTTAATTGAAAGAAATCATTATAGGCAAATAGACTACTAAATGTATACCGTGTTTTTTTAATTTTTTTAGATATTCTACCATTAATAGTCCAGTTATTCTCCGGTTCATCAAATATAATAGGTGTATTAAACGACTCAATTCCATCAAGTTCTGTAGCAATTTTTAAAGTTTCTATACGTCTATTATAACTTGTATTAACATTAAAATTTAAACCTCTAAATAAACTAAATTTAGAGTAATTTAAAGACAATGCATGATATAGTTGATTCTCTAAAGTGTTATTACCTCTAAACACGCGATTAAAACCAGAAAGCACAAAATTATTTGCCAATTGGTTGATACTAGAAAAACTTGCATTTAACCTATAATTAAAATTAAGTTTCTCGCTGTTATTAAATTCTGTTTTAGAGGTAAACTGAGGTAATACTAAAGCTTTAGAAAAAGTGTCTCTTTGATTAAATTGTTGTGTTCGCCAAGAATAATTATGATAAAATAAAGCAGGTCTAAACGTCGTTTTTCCAATTTCAAATTTATACTCTAGCCCAAGAAAAGCATCTACAAAATTATATCCAAAATCATTACCAAAACCAGCAGAGTTAAAATTATTTAAATCACCTGTACTAAGTAGTTGAACATCTTCAGTAAAAAAATCATTAAAAGATGTATTTACACCTATGCTGGTATATAAATGATTAAAATTATTAAGTACCCAATAATCTTTTACAATGGCGTTAAAACCATGAGATTCTGCTTTTTTTGTTTGTAATATATTAAATTGTTCATCATCTTCTAAAGGAATCAATCCTTGTAAAATTTGTTGGTCAGTTAACCATTCTGTAATAGGTTTGTCATTTTGAAAATTATAACTCGCTTCTATTGACGCCGTATGTGCTTTAGAGAGTTTTAATGTATAATTAATATTTTGTTTTAAATTAAACGCATCAACATTTGTTAAAGTAGAAATATTATTATTCTGATTTGGGTTAATGGTGTTGATTAATCCATTACTATCATTATTGGTGACTTTCACAAAACTGTTATACGAAAACTGTTCTTTATAACTAGGTTTATAATCTAAAGTAAGTTTTCCTATGACAAAAAAGTTATTAAGGTTGTTAGTTACAGTACGGTTTTCTATAAATGGATTGGCTATATCTTGAAACTCATT
>CAZECB010000015.1:0-14874 GCA_964510745.1 uncultured Flavobacteriaceae bacterium
CTTTTTTTTTGGTTATTTTTAATTAGCAATTATTTTGTATGTATATACAGTATACCAATTGGGTAACCCTATAGGGAATTTAGATACTGGAAGCACATTAGGTTCTTACTTTGGATTATTACTTTTAATTATAGCCTATACAGCAATAGGAGTGTTTGCTTCTACGCTATCCAAAAATCAGATTGTTGCTTTTATTATTGCTGTATTTATTTGTTCTTTCTTTTTTATAGGAATACAAGGTATTGCTGATTTCGCATCAAGTACTACTATTGAAAAATTTGGAATGAATTATCATTTTCAAAGTATTAGCAGAGGTGTTTTAGATACACGAGATATTGTTTATTTTTTAAGTATTACTCTAGTATTTGTTTTAATGACTATTATTGGAATTCGTACTGAAAAAATAAATAAAAAAACGTTCATTAATTTTTTAATCCTACCAATAGGTCTTTTAATATTAAATATTTTCACACAATCATTTTATGGTCGTTATGATTTAACACAAGACCAACGTTACACAATTAGTGACGCCTCTTACAATATTATAAGAGATGTCAACTCTCCTATCATTATTAATGTGTTTTTAGAGGGAGACGGGTTCCCATCTAATATTAGACGCTTACAAGCAGAAATACGGCAACTTTTAGAAGAATTTGCTAATAAAAACAATAATATAAAATATCGTTTTTTCAATCCTATTGAAGATGCAACAGTTAGAGATAAAAATCTACAGCGCCTTAATGATAGTGGTATGCCTCCTATGATGCTTACCGTACAAGAAAATGGTAAAACAAGTCAAGAACCCATTATCCCCTGGGCATTAGCAACGTATAATAATCAACGTATAGAAATTCCTTTAATTAAAAATCAAATTGGTGCAACTCAAGAAGCCCTAGTTCAAAACTCTGTGCAACATTTAGAATATGCTTTTGCTGATGGATTTAGTAAACTTGTGAATGCTAAACAAAAAAAGATTGCCATTTTAAAAGGAAATGGAGAATTAGAGGATAAATATGTTGCAAGTTTTTTAACCACCTTAGGCGATTATTATTTCATTGCCCCCTTTACATTAGATAGTGTTAAAAATGCTCCGCAAAAAACATTAAAGCAACTCAATGATTTTGACCTTATCCTTTCTGCTAAGCCTACTCAAACTTTTTCTGAAAGTGAAAAATTAGTTTTAGATCAATATGTTATGAATGGCGGAAAGAGTATGTGGTTAATTGATCAAATCGCTATAGAAAAAGATAGTTTGTATAATGAATCTGGTAGTAATGTTGCTATTCCTAGAGATCTAAACTTAACCGATTTTTTCTTTAAATATGGTGTTCGTATTAATCCATTATTAGTAAAAGATTTCTATTCTAAAAAAATAACATTAGCTATAGGTGATGGAAGCGATACACAACTTGCAGACCTTAATTGGACTTATTCACCACTAGCCTCTGGTAATCCAAATCACCCTATTACCAATAATTTAAGTCTGGTAAATTTAGATTTTGCGAATCAAATAGATACCTTAAAAAACGAGGTGACAAAAACCATTCTTTTAAGAAGCTCATCACTATCAAAAACTGAAGGCACTCCTAAAATTATCAATTTAGAAGAAGCTACTCAAAAGCAAGACCCAAAAACATATAATAATGGTAATCAAACATTAGGCGTTTTATTAGAAGGTGAATTTACTTCGGTTTATAACAACAGAGTCAAACCTTTTCAGCTTTCTGAAGAAAAAAATAAAAGCATTGCTACAAAACTAATTGTCATTGCTGATGGTGATATTATTAAAAATGAAGTAGATGTTAATAACAGACCTTTAGAGCTTGGTTTTGATCGTAGAAATGGAAAACTATATGGCAATAAAGAATTTTTACTAAATGCTGTAAATTACTTGCTCGATGATAATGGACTTATAAACATTCGTACTAAAGAAGTTGCTATTGCTTACTTAAATCCTGAGCGTATTGCTAAAGAAAAAACCAAATGGCAAGTTATAAATATTGCATTGCCATTAGTATTGTTAGCTGTTTTTGGACTGTTCTTTAATTTTTATAGAAAGAAGAAATACGCGAATTAATATTGTTTTTAATTTAAAATCTGTTTGTTTTCACTAGAATAAATGTTAATAAGTTTGTTTCCAATTTTAGGACTTATAAGATATATTTGTAAATAGTATAAACACCAATTTTCAAACGTATTCTCTCAATGAAATTTATAGTATCGAGCACTTATTTATTAAAACAACTTCAAGTACTGGGTGGTGTTATTAATAGTTCTAACACCCTTCCTATTTTAGATAATTTTTTATTTGAATTAGACCATACTGAACTTACGATTTCTGCTAGTGATTTGGAAACTACAATGTCTTCAACTATAGATGTTGAAAGTGATAGTAAAGGTAGTGTTGCTATACCAGCAAAATTATTATTAGATACCTTAAAAACATTTCCTGAGCAACCTTTAACGTTTATTATTGAAGATAATAATACTATAGAAATTAGCTCTAATCACGGTAAATATGCTTTGGCTTATGCAAATGGAGAAGAGTTCCCGAAAACAGTAGCTTTAGAAAACCCAACAGCAACTACAGTTGCTAGTGATATTTTAGCAGCTGCAATTAGTAAAACTATTTTTGCAGCAGGAAATGATGATTTACGCCCTGTAATGAGTGGTGTATTTTTTCAGTTTTCAACTGATAATTTAACCTTTGTAGCTACAGATGCTCATAAATTAGTAAAATATACACGTGAAGATATTTCTGCTACTGAAACTGCTGAGTTTATTATGCCTAAAAAACCTTTAAATTTATTAAAAGGAATTTTAGCTACTAGCAATGATGATGTAGTTATTGAATACAATGACTCTAACGCAAAATTTGTATTTGAAAATTCAGTACTTATTTGTCGATTAATTGATGGGAAATATCCCAATTATGAAGCAGTTATTCCTAAAGAAAATCCAAATAAATTAAATATAGATCGCACACAATTTTTAAATTCTGTTCGTCGTGTCTCTATATTTTCTAATAAAACAACACATCAAATTCGTTTAAAAATTGCTGGAGCAGAATTAAATATTTCTGCTGAAGATATTGATTACAGCAATAAAGCTGAAGAACGTTTAACTTGTGACTATCAAGGTGATGATATGCAAATTGGCTTTAACTCACGATTTTTAACAGAAATGTTGAATAACTTAACTTCTAGTGAAGTACAGTTAGAAATGAGTTTACCAAACAGAGCCGGTATTTTAACTCCTATTGATGGGTTAGATGAGGGTGAGCATGTTACTATGCTAGTTATGCCTGTGATGTTGAATAGTTAATTATAAAAAAAAATATTTAAAAAAACGCTCACTTAAAAGTGAGCGTTTTTAGTTTATCTCTTACAAAATTCCTATATTCACAGGAATACATAAAATAACTAACTAATAAAATTAAGAGATAATGGGTAATGAGGTGTTTCCCCATTACTTGCTTTTATAGCATTAATAATTGGATATATCATCGATATTAGTGCTAATCCTAAAATTCCTAATAAACCCAATCCCAATAATAAAATTAAAGGAATACAAAATATATAATATATGATTAAACTCAATTGAAAGTTAATAATATCTCTACCATGTGCTCTTAATCCATAAATTTTATCTTTACTAGATAACCAAATCACTAGAGGTATTAATAAACTTCCAAAACCAAGTAGTAAGGTAGCTAACTGACTAAGATGAGTTAATACAATAAGTTCTCTACTTTCTTTCATTTCTTGTTTTTCTTTTTTGATAACACCTGTTTGACGCATATTATTTAAAATTGTTACAGATTATTAAGGAAAACATAACAACAGATATCTCCATATGATTTTCTTGGTATTTTTAGTACATTAGTCATTTAATATTTTATTCATGAGACACTACCTATTCAACTCATTATTAATATGCCTTTTGGTATTTAGTTGTAAAACCGAAACAAAGGAAAACACAACAGTTACAAATGCCATTACAGTTAAAGATTATTTTGATAATACCAATCATAATGATCAATTTACAGGAGGCATTAAAATGATCCCCATAAGCACGCCTAAAGGTAAATTTAAAGTGTGGACAAAGCGTATTGGAAATAACCCAACCATGAAAGTATTATTACTTCATGGCGGACCTGGAATGACACATGAAATTTATGAATCTTTTGATGGATATTTTCCACAAGAAGGTATTGAATACTATTATTATGATCAATTAGGATCTCATTATAGTGACCAACCAGAAGATAAAAGCCTTTGGGATTTAGATCGATTTGTAGAAGAAGTAGAACAAGTGCGTATAGCTCTTGGATTAAATAAAGATAATTTTTACTTATTTGGACAATCTTGGGGTGGGATTTTAGGAATGCAGTATGCACTAAAATATCAACAGAATTTAAAAGGATTGATTATCTCTAATATGGTAGCCTCTATCCCTGAATACCAAAAATATTCAGATGAAGTATTAGCACCTCAACTAGATCCTGAAGTTTTAAAAGAAATCTTGAGCTTTGAAGAAAAAGAAGATTATGCCAATGAGCGGTATTTAGACTTAATTGTGAATAATTACTATACTGAACATGTGATACGAATGCCTGTTGATGAATGGCCAAACTCTATTAACCGTGGATTTAATAACCTTAATCCTGATGTATATGTTACTATGCAAGGGCCTAGTGAATTTGGTATTAAGGGAGATGCCACACTTAAACATTGGGATGTAAGTAAAGAATTAAATAAAATTACTGTGCCTACACTAACTATAGGTGCACAATTTGACACCATGGATCCAAAGTATATGGAATGGATGTCTACAGAAGTTAAAAACGGTCGTTACTTACATTGTCCAAAAGGAAGTCATTTATCACAGTATGATGATCAAGAGGCCTTTTTTCCTGGCCTAATTGATTTTATTAAGGATGTAGATAACGGAGAATTTTAATCATTTTCATGAAAGAAATTTTATTGTGTAGTTAAATTATTTTAATTGTAACACCATTTGAATATTACTGCGTTCATAAGGTGTAGCTTGAGTTTCTATTTTTTTAAATCTCAATTTTTTATAAAGTGATATTGCTGGTTTTAAAATAGTATTGCTTTCTAGATATAAACTTGTTGCACCTAATGCTTTAGCTTTTTCTATAATAGAAACTCCTAATAAATAGCCTATACCCTTTCCATGAACTTTTGGTGATACTGCCATTTTAGCTAATTCATAATCATAATTACCATGATTCATTTTAATTAAAGCGCAAACTCCTAATACTGTTTTACCTTGAACAGCCACCAAAATTTCTCCACCTTTATCTAAAATATATTCTTTAGGGTTATATAATGCTTTTCTATCTTCATCTTCCATTTTAAAATAAGTAATAATCCATTTTTCATTTAATGTCTTAAAATCTTCAGCATGCTCAGGTAAATAATCTACGATAGTTACTTTTTCATTCATCTTAATATATTCAAAATTAGTTTTAACACTGAAAAAATAAATTTATTTATAATAATGCATCAAACAAAATCTCAATAGGATGTTGCGCTTCTCGACGAGTTCCGTCTTTTATTTGATGCCTACAACTTGTTCCTGAAGCAGCAATTATATGTGATGCTTTAGCTTTATTTACTTCAGGAAAAACAACCATCTCTCCTATTTGCTGACTTAATTCATAATGCTCTTTTTCATAGCCAAATGTACCTGCCATTCCGCAACATCCTGAATTTATTGTATTTACAGAATAGTTTACAGGTAAACTCAATAACGTTTCGGTATGACTGGTAGATGATAATGCCTTTTGGTGACAATGCCCATGGAGCATAATCGTTTTAGTTTCAGTAGTAAATACTGATTCATTTATATTTCCTTTATTAATTTCAGCAGCGATAAACTCATCTATTAAAAACACATTTTTACTTAATGTTAATGCTTTTGTCTTATTCTTTTTTTGTACTAAATTAGGATACTCATCTCTAAAGCTTAAAATAGCAGACGGCTCAATTCCCAGTAATGGTATATTTTCAGAAATTAAATCACTAAACAGATCTACATTAGCAATTGCAATATCTTGTGCTTGCTTTAAAAATCCTTTTGAAATATAGGCGCGTCCACTTTCTTTATGATTAACTAATTTGACATGATAGCCTAACTTATTTAATAACTGAATTGTTTTTTTACCAACAGTAACATCATAGTAGTTAGTGTATTCATCACAAAACAGGATTACAGTTTTCTTTTTAGGTTGAATTGATTTTAAAGTATTCTCATTCTTTTTAAACCAACTTTTAAGTGTTTGTTTTTGTAACTTTGGAAGTGAGCGTTCTTTTGCAATTCCTAAACTGTTTTTAAACCATGGTTGTTTAGATATCCAATTAGTAAGTGTTGGCAATTTAACTCCAAAAGCATTCAGTTTACTATTATTAGCAATCACCTTATCTCGTAGTGAAACTTTATTTGATTGATGATACTGATATAAAAACTCTGCTTTTAAAGTAGCCATATCTACATTTGATGGACACTCAGACTTGCACCCTTTACACGATATACATAAATCCATTGCTGTTTTAATCTCTGAGTGATTAAATGGATTGTCTTTAGTGTTTTGAGTTAAAAACTCACGTAATACATTGGCACGCCCACGTGTGGTATCTTTTTCATTTAACGTTGCTCTGTAGCTAGGGCACATGGTGCCCCCAGCAAAATTGAGTTTTCTACAATCTCCAGAACCATTACATTTCTCTACCGTTTTAAGAATTCCGCCAGTTTCATTATAATTAAAAATGGTTTCTATGTCTGAGGTTTTCACATTGGTTTCATATCGTAAATGTGTATCCATGGGTAAGGCATTTACAATTTTACCTGGATTGAATATATTGTGTTTATCCCAAGTCTGTTTTATTCGCTTTAATAATTGATAATTTGCCTCCCCAAGAACTAGAGGTATGAATTCTGCTCTAACTCTTCCATCTCCATGTTCACCGCTTAAAGATCCTCTATATTGTTTAACTAATCTAGCAGATGCTTCACTTATCTGCCGAAACAACTTAACATCTTCAGAAGATTTTAGGTTTAAAATAGGTCGTAAGTGCAACTCACCAGCGCCAGCATGTGCATAGTACACAGCCTCTTGATTATAAGTTTTCATCAATGCTGTAAATGCATTGATGTATTCTGGTAAATCTTCAACAGCAACAGCAGTATCTTCAATGCAAGCTATTGCTTTTTTATCTCCTGGAATATTTGCTAGTAAGCCTAAACCTGCTTTTCTTAAATTCCAAACACGATCTGTCTCATTACCAGAAATTATAGGGAAAGTAAAACCTAAATCATTAGTTTTTAAGGTTTCTATTAAATCATTAGCTTGTGTATGTGCTTCATGATGCGTATCACTTCTAAATTCAATAATTAAAATTGCTTCAGGGTCTCCGTCTACAAAAAATCGATTTCTTTGCTGTTCGATATTATCTTTTGTGCAATCTAAAATGGTTTTATCCATAAGCTCACAAGCAGTAGGTGAGTGTTTCATGACCAACACTGCTGCTTTTAAACTTTCTGAAATACTTTTAAAATGAGCAGCAACTACAATCACTTTTGGTTTTGGTAATGGAGACACATTCAACTTAATTTCTGTTGTAAACGCTAAAGTACCTTCTGAACCTGCTAATAATTTTGAAAAATTAAAGGATTCAGAAGTATTTGAAAATAATTCTGTTTTTAATAGTGTATCAACAGCATAACCTGTATTACGTCGTATTACCGCGGCTTTAGGAAACTCATCATGGATTGTTGCTTGTATTGTATCTTGAGATAATTCTTTATAAATTTGTTGGTATAATTGTCCTTCTAAATCATCTTTATTTAGCTTTTGCTTAAATTCATCTTTAGTTAAATCTCCAAAAGTGATTTCACTACCATTACTTAAAATTGTTTTCAATTCTAATACATGCTGTCTTGTATCTCCATAAACAATTGAAGTAGATCCTGATGAATTATTACCTACCATCCCTCCTATTGTAGCTCGATTAGCAGTAGATGTATTGGGTCCAAAAAACAAACCGTATGGCTGTAAAAATAAATTTAACTCATCACGAATAACACCTGGTTCTACACGCACCCAGTTTTCATTAGTATTTATTTCTAAAATACTATTCATATATTTTGAGATATCAACAACAATACCATACCCTACACATTGTCCTGCTAAAGATGTTCCTGCAGCTCTAGGTATTAATGATACTTTATGATCACTTGCAAACTTCACCAAGTTTTTTATATCATTACTATGCCTTGGTATAGCAACTGCTAAAGGTAATTCTCTATATACTGAAGCATCTGTAGCATAAAGCGTTATAGACATTTTATCAAAATGCAATTCACCTTCTAATTGTAATTTTAATCGCTCTAATAATGCTTTCAATACTGTAGAATTTAGTAATCATAAATATATAACAAACTTAAGTGTTCTCTATAATTTAACACTTAAAAAGGTAAGATTATGAATAAAAAAACTACTAATGGAATAATTATTGTAAGTAAATAGTTGAAATAACGTTAATGATTGTTTAATGTTTTAAGCATTTAAAATCTATTCTCTATCTTTAACAAACTTATTATCAAAATATGAAGCAAGCCATATTAATAGCATTACTAATTTTTGTTTCTAATCAATCTTATGCTCAAGTAGATCGCTCTACTAAAAAGAGTATTAAAATTGAAGCAATAGATACTAGTGATATTCCAAATAAAAGTATAGCAGTGAAACCTGCACCAATTGTTGGTATTACTTCTAAAAAGAATAAACCTTTAAATTTTAAAACAGCAAAAGCGACTTCTAGAAAACGCTCTGGAGTAGATTTTAGTAATAATAGTAAATTGCCATTGCCACAGTGGAATATTAATCGAAAATTTGGAGAGGATACAAGAAACATCTCTAGATTTAAGAAAGATTATTTTTTAGGTAGTTTAAATACAAAATCTAAATATTTCAGGATTAAATGTCGTGATCATGAATATGTAGATGGTGATCGTATTAAATTAATAGTGAATGGAGAAGTCATAATCCCTAAATTGACATTGGTGAGTTCATACTACGTAATTGATATAGATTTAAAGGAAGGGCATAATACTATTGAATTTGAAGCTTTAAACGAAGGTACTTCTAGTCCAAATACAGCTCAGCTTGAAGTATATGATGAAAATGAAACTCTTGTAGCTGCTAATCAGTGGTTAATTACAACAGGTTATAAAGCGCAACTTCGCGTTTTTAAGAATAAATAATTTACTCTTTCTCATACTACACATACTACACAGAATTTTATTATAGATGAATCCAGAAACTATTGTTCAAAATCAATTAGATGCTTATAATAATAGAGATATTAATGCTTTTTTAGAATGTCACTCTAAAGATTATGAAGCATTTAGTTTCTCTGAAACTACACCGTATTTAAAAGGAAGAAAACAACTTGAGGAAACCTATAGTGGTATTTTTAAAGACTCTCCAAATTTATATTCTAAACTTTTAAAACGTATTGTGTTAGGTAATACAATTATAGATCATGAAGAAATTACAGGAAGAAAAGGTGTTGATCTTTTAGAATTAGTAGCAATTTATGAAGTTGAAAATGGGTTAATTGTAAAAGGAAATTTTATACGATAGTCATTTAGATTTACAAAAAACACAAGGCAGTTAGGATGCTATATTCAACCCATTTTCCCAAACTACCCTGTGTTAGAATCATTCCAAAAATATGGAATAAAACCAAAATCAATCATCACATTTTTAAATGTATTAATTAATACTCAAGACCTAATTTATATATAATTATTATATTTTGTATTCGATGAATTGTATTATAAATTCGCTCAAATACATTAAAAAGATTTTAAATACATATTTAGGGTAAAGAATGTAAATTTTAAAACGTATTAAAATTATTAATCTGAATGTTTTTAGATTTTAAATCATTCATTAAATTATACAATCCGAAGAAAGAGCGATTGATATAAATAAAATGTTTAGAACCTCTGTTACCATTCATATTTCTTAATTCTGTACTTTGAGAATATTTTTTTCCTAATTCTGCGATTTTTTCAAAAAACTCAGAATTTGAAAAATCAAACTCTTCTACATGATAGGGCTGTGTAAAAAGAGATAGCATTTCATGGAATAATTCTTTAAAAAACACTTTTTCTTCTTCAGTGTCATCTTTACGAAGTATTTCTAATTCATAAAGCTTTTCTTCAAAAATAACAGGGTCATTAATATTTTTTGTTTCTGCTAATTCAAAATAAGGTACATAAAAATCATCTGGAACTGTTTTCATACATCCAAAATCAATGACAATTAACTCATTATCTTTTGAAACTAAGAAGTTACCTGGGTGTGGATCAGCATGAACTTTTTTAAGTACATGAATTTGATACATATAAAAATCCCAAAGCGCTTGCCCTATTTTAGTAGCAGCAGCTTCATCTGTGTTTGTTGCTGTAAATTCTGAAAGATGAACTCCTTCCATCCAATCCATAGTTAAAATACGATCTGATGAATAGTTTTTATAATATTTAGGAAATTTTAAATTTGGGATATGCTGACAAGCAGAAGCTACTTCTTCACTTTGCGCTAACTCTAACTCGTAATTAGTTTCTTCAATCAGCTTATCTTCTACTTCTTTAAAATATTTACCAGAGTCCTTACCCTTTATATTAAACATTTTAATGGCTATTGGTTTTACCAAAGCTAAGTCTGAAGAAATGCTTTGCGCTATGCCTGGATATTGAATTTTGATAGCAAATTGATTCCCATCTTTAGACGCTCGGTGTACTTGACCGATACTAGCAGCATTTTGAGATTTTGCTGAAAATGTATCAAAAAGATCATTTGGATGTTTTCCAAAGTATTTTTTAAACGTTTTAATTACTAGCGGAGGTGATAATGGTGGAACAGAAAATTGTGATAATGAAAACTGCTCAACATAAGCTTCTGGAAGTATATTTTTCTCCATGCTTAACATTTGCGCTACTTTTAAAGCACTACCCTTTAGTTTTTTTAATCCGTCATAGATATCTGAAGCATTTGACTTATTAAGACGTTTCTTAGCATCAACCTCATCATTTACTAATTTATCGCCATAATATTTGAGATAGTTTACACCAACTTTAGCACCAGTTTGTATTAACTTTCCTGCTCTTTGTATTTTACCCGTAGGAATTTTATCTATCGTTTTCATCTGTTAAGTTTATTAGGGGTTGGTAGTTGTTAAACTAAAATATGTGTAGCGCCTATAAACTAAACTCTAAATGGAATTTTTTCTTTAATGATAAACTTCCCTAAATCTAAAATACTCTTTAGAGGCTTTGTATTAATCAAATCAAACGTAGTATTAATAGACTTTTCTATAAAAATATCTGTTTTCTCAAATGAAGGCGATTCATCATCTAACCAAAATTTTAAAGTAATAAGCATTTGTATCCAAGCAGCTTCCTGCATTCCTTTTTCTTGAAACTTTTGAAGTTTTTCTTGTTTAACATCTAACATATCAATACCAAGAGAATCAATATAAGCTTTAAAATGTTTTCTCAAATCTTCTAAAGTTATTAATGATTTTAAGGACTGTTTATGCTTAGATAATGCATATACAACATACGATCTATTAGCTGTTAATACTTCAAAAAATGTAAAGTAAAAACTCAATAATTTATGTCTAGAATCGAAACCATTATACTCTTCATTCTTCTTTAGAAGTGATAATGTGCCTACAAAAAATTCTGAAAATATTTCTTTTTCTAAGGTTTTAAATGAATTAAAGAACTCATAAAACTGAGGTTCTTCAAAACTATTATCTTTTGCAAATTTATATACTGATGTTGGGTGCTCTCCATGCTCAAGAACATAATCAATAAAATGTGTAATGATTGATTGTGAAGTCACTTTTTTTGCTTTAGCCATAACCTTAAAATTTATATCAAAGATACGAAACGTATAGCCTATTTATGTTAAAGTTAAACAAAATAAACATTCAAGAATATGAACTAACAATTGTGATATTTAGCTCTAATTTCATTTAAGCACAAATTATGAATACTCCCTATATGTGAATGTTGTTTTGAATGATCTGGTACATAGCTCCCATCTTGTACTTGATTCCATATATGTTGATAGGCTTCTCTAAAAGGCATGCCCTCAGCTACTAAATTATTTATATTATCTACTGTGAATAGATATTTGTATTTATCATCATTCAAGTCAATATCTTTTACAATGATTTGTTGTATTGCATAATTAAATATGTCTAGAATAATATCCATCTCTATAAATGAATTGATCATGTTTTCTTTTAACAACTGAAAATCTCGATGATATCCACTAGGCAAATTATTGGTTATTAATAGCATCTCAGAATGTAATGCTTGAATTTTATTACACTTTCCTCTTATGAGTTCAAACACATCAGGGTTTTTTTTGTGAGGCATAATACTACTGCCTGTTGTTAACTCATCTGGAAACGAAATAAAATCAAAATTCTGACTCATATACAAGCAGATATCCATTGCAAAACGTGATAATGTATTGCCTAGACTTCCAAAAGCAGCGGCAATGGTTCGTTCACTTTTACCCCTAGCCATCTGTGCTGCAACCACATTATATTTTAAAGTTTTAAATCTCATTTCTTTAGTTGTAAATGCTCTATCTATAGAAAATGAACTTCCGTAGCCAGCAGCAGAGCCTAATGGATTTTGATCTACAGTTTTTAATGCGGCATCAAATAAATACATATCATCAATTATTAGTTCTGCATAGGCAGAAAACCATAACCCAAATGAGGACGGCATTGCTACTTGTAAATGTGTGTATCCTGGCAATAATTTTTCTTGATGAGTTTCTGCTAATTGTAATAATGTTTCAAAAAGCATTTCAGACTTCTGTTTTAGTTCTTGTAAATTATCCTTATAAAATAACTGTAACGCTACTAAAACTTGATCATTTCTAGAGCGTGCTGTATGGATTTTCTTTCCTACTTCGCCATAGTGTTTTGTTAATTCAAATTCTATTTTAGAATGTACATCTTCAAATTGAGATTCAATAACAAACGCTTGGTTATCTATTTGTTTATGTAATGCTTCTAAACCTGTTTCTAATTGTAGCAACTCATCTAAAGAAATTAAATTAATTTTTTCTAACATTTTAGCATGAGCTATAGACGCTTGTATATCATACTTAGCAATATGCAAATCAATTTTTCTATCGTTTCCTACTGTAAATTGTTCTATTTTTTTATCTATTGTAAATCCTTTATCCCAGAGTTTCATATTTTACTTGTTTAATTGTTGATTTGTTTATCTGTTCTTATTATGAAATAATGACCTGGTTCAACAAATCAATATATATATTTATTCCTTCTTCAATTTCATTAATGTAAATAAATTCATCTGCGGTATGTGAGCGTGTGCTATCACCTGGGCCTAATTTTAAAGAAGGGCAACTTAGTGCTGCCTGGTCTGATAATGTTGGTGACCCGTAAGTTATTCTTCCCAATTCAATGCCTGCTTTTACTAACTCATGATCAATAGGAATCGATGATGAATTTAAGCGTAAACTTCTTGGAGTTATACTATTACAAGGAGATTCTTTTTCGAGTATTTCAGCAATCTCTTGATTAGAATAGTTGTCATTCACTCTCACATCAATAACAAAGTTTACTTCTGCAGGAACTGCATTATGTTGCTCACCAGCATTGATTTGAGTAACTGTCATTTTCACTTCTCCTAATTGTTTAGAAATCTTTTGAAATTTGAAATTCTTAAACCAATTTAATACATGAATACTATTATAAATAGCATTGTCAGTATTTATATGTGCAGCATGACTAGGAGTTCCTTTCACTTTAGCATCAAAAACGATTAACCCTTTTTCTGCGATGGCTAAATTCATTAATGTCGGCTCTCCAACGATAGCGACATCAATTTTTGGGATACTACTCAATATACTATTTAACCCATTAGACCCACTATTCTCTTCTTCTGCAGAAGCGACATAAACTAAATTATACTTCAACTTTTTATGATTGTAATAATGTGTAAATGTTGCTAATAATGATACCAAAGATCCTCCTGCATCATTACTGCCTAAACCATATAATTTATCATTATCTACAATAGCTTTAAATGGATCTTTAGTATACCCTTTATTTGGTTTTACAGTATCGTGATGTGAGTTTAATAATAGCGTAGGTTTATTATCATCAAAACATTTATTGGTACTCCAAACATTGTTTTTTGTTCTTTTAAAAGACATCTTATTCTTTTTAAACCAAGTTTCAATACAATCAGCAGTTTTACTTTCTTCTGTTGAAAAAGAAGGTATTTCAATTAAATTTTTTAATAATGAAATAGCATTAATAATTAATTGTTCTTGTACCATTAGGCTTTAATTGTAGTGAATTTTGACTTTGAATTAAATAACATTTCTGGTTTACCAATACATACTTTTTTAACCTTGTGGTTAATGGCGTAAAAAGAGTTTTCTAATTTTGGTAGCATGCCTTCTGAAATAATTTCAGCTTCTATTAAATCTTCATAAGTAATCGTATCAATGTGTTCTATGACAGAATTATCATCTTCAACAGATTTTAAAACACCATTTTTCTCAAAGCAATAATATAATTCAACGTTATACTTATCTGAAAATGCAATTGCAATTTCTGAAGCTATTGCATCTGCATTAGTATTTAACAACTGCCCATCAGCATTATGTGTTATAGGTGAAAATACAGGTGTGATTTGATGCTTCAACAAAAGGCTTAACACCTCTGTATTTATAGTTTCAATATCACCAACAAAACCAAAATTAATGAGTTTCAT